>CANPYC010000004.1 GCA_947587615.1 Candidatus Gastranaerophilales bacterium
GTTCTTAGGTTTCAAACAGTTTATATAATCTTTCTTCAATTAGTTTTGAATCAAGTTCGTTTCTTTCTTTGTTTAAATTGAGTGCTTTTTGATACTGCTTAGCGGCTTGGATTTTTTCATCAAGCACTTCATGACTTCTTGCAAGGTTAAATTGCGCTAAAACATAGTTGGGATTAATTTCAACTGCTGTTTTAAAATATTCCATAGCACGGTTTGCATCTCCCAAACCGTCTAAGAATACTACACCGAGGTTATTATAAGCAATTTCATAGGTGGAATCAAGCTCAATTGCTTTTGAGTAAAATATTATCGCTTTTTCTATGCAGTCTTTTTCCCAGTATGTCATTGCGAGACGTGAAAAGAGTTTTGGGTTTTCCATATCGTCGCTTAGCGCAAGCTGATAGTATTCAATTGCGCCATCTATGTTTTCAGTGTCATAATAGATATCCGCAATTGCTTCATAGATTTGCGATTTGTTCTTTGTTAAAAGCAAGCTGTTTTCAAGCATTGAAATTGCAGCTTCCGAGTTACCTTTAACCTGATGATAAATAGCAGCCAAAGCTTGAGCGACGACTGCTGACCATTCATTATTGGGGTTTGCTTCAAGAGCCTTTTTGTAAAGCTCAATTGCGCTGTCATACTGTTCCAGCTGTACATAAGCATAAGCCAAAGAGTTTTGATAATAAGGATTATCCTCGTCATACTTTAGAGCCAGTTTAAAAGCGGATAGAGCGTTAATTTTTTCGTCTTTTTTAAGGTATAAATGTCCCAGTTCATAATAACATTTTGATAATTCGGGATATTTATTTGCAAGAATTGTATAATAGTCAATTAATTCATCAATTTTATCTTTTTGATATTCTTCAAGATATTCAATTGCGCTTACTATCTTCATAGGGTCGTTGTTGGAGAGAATTACAACGTTATTTATGCAGTCGTAAGCTATATCATGACGATTTTTCCTGATTGCGATTTTTGCCATTCTTTCGTAAAGAGCAATTGATTTTTTGGAATTATCAACAGCATTTAAATAAAGATTATAGGCTTTTTTATCGGAATTCATTTTTTCATAGAATTCACCTGCTGCTTTGTATTTTACAAAGTTTAAATCTTCTTTGATATTTTCACAAATCATCTTTATACTGCAAGAATCAAATAAACTCATAAGAGTTCCGGTTATGCCGTAATAGAGCGCATTGGTAAAATCTTTAACTTTATCGGAATTTTTTTCTTTTGCAGATTTAATTTTTTCAAGCATTGTAAGGGCTAAAACAAGTCTTGTTCTGCAAGTTCTGGGTTTTAATTTGATGGCGGCTTTAAATTCTTCTTTGGCTTTATCAAATTCTGAATTTAAAGACAAGAAATACCCTAAATACATGTGAGCGTCGGCATCTAAGGGGTTGATGTCCACTGCTTTATAACATTGCTCAATTGCGCTTTGTATTCCGATTTGCCCGTTTTTGTGAAGCAGGGTAGCTAATCTGTAATAAGCGCTCGTTTGATTTGGATTTTCTTTAATTGCTTCAATATAATAGTTAATAGCCTGAGATAAATCTTCAGTTGTGGATTTAAGAAGGTATCTTTGATGTGCGGCTGTTGCCTGTTGTAGTGTTTTTTGCGCATTTGTCATGGATAATCATTCTTTTCTTTTGGGGAATTAATCTAAACATTAAAAATCTTCGTTAGCAAATTTTACTTTATGCCATTTGATTTTACATTAAGATTATGCGAGAAATTATGTTTAAATAAATCATCTATATAAATGATTATTTGTTTAGGAAAAATTTGCAGAAATATCAAGCAATTAAAGCTAAAAAAATAAATTTTTGCGTACTTTGACGGCTGATAAAAAACAGCATATAAAATTGTACACCATTTATTAATAAAATCAAACGGTTTGACAATAAATGCTGTTGGTTGTATTATTTGTAACAAAACATTTGTCAAATAAAATATAAATATCTTTGTTATATTTAATAAACCAAAAACATGACTTGAGTGCGTTTGCACTCTTTTTTTATGACATGTAAGGTTTTAGCCGTAATTATTGCGCTTGGATTGTATTAATCTTTAATCCGTAAACATTGAATAAATATTTTCAATATTTTCAAGTAAGCATTTACCAAAGTTTTCAATCAATTGTTCAATTTCTTCCAATTGACTTTCTAAAGTATCGTTTTCAAGTTGTACTTCTGTTTCAAAGTCTGATGACTTTTCTTCAAGTACTTTTTCTTGATTGCTTTGTTCATCATTAAGTTCTTTAAGTTCTGACATAAGGTCTTGATATTCATCCCCTGATCTATCATCAAGAGAATCTATATCATTCTGTACAATTTCTTTTTTTTGAGCAAAATCAAAACGACATGCATCAAGGTCATTGCTTGAATACTTATTGTTTTCTCTAATTCTGTCAGAGTTAGCTGTTATTCTTGCTTCTATATCATTCTTTTGTAATATTAAACAATCTTTTGTCGCTCTTAGAGAACTTTCAGACATATCAAAAACCCTTTAGTAAAACTTACATATATATAAAGTAATTTCCCCAAACAGTATTTCAAAAGTATATATTATTGTTACAAAAGTTAATAAAAGTATAAAATCACGTAAAATAGCGGGTATTGTCTATAAATCAAACTTTACAAGCTTATTTGTGCTTTGTTCGGTTGCGTATAAGCGATTGTGTTCTTCATCATAAAAAAGACTGTAAGGCTTTTCAATTGCAGCATAAACAGAAACAGCGTTTTGCGGTGTAATTTTTATAATGTTGTTTGAAGAATAATTTGCCGTATAGATATTGTCATCTTTATCAATAGCAATACCGATAGGGCCTTTAATTAAAGAGGATTTTGAAAGAACGGTTTTTTTGCCGAAGGATGAAATTTTATAAATAGTATTTTCGCTAAAACTTGCAGCGTAAATATTTCCTCTGCTATCCACGGCACAGCCTGAAGGGGCTTGAATTTCAATTAAATCAACACCTTTAGCCTTGCCTTGCGGGTCAAATTGTTTTTGTGTTTCTTTTATTTTTGCTTCAAGATTAAGCTCGTCTTGTCTTTTTTCAATTTTATCGATTAAAATTTTTGCAGAGTCGTATTGTGGCGCACTTTCTTCAATCATTGTAAGATAGTGATGTGACTTTTGCAGATATCCTTTTTTATATTGCAATTTTCCAAGGTTGTATAAAGCTTCCGTGTCGTCAGGGCGAAGTTTTATTATATGCTCAAGGTTTGAAATCGCCAGTTCATTTTTATTTAACGACATATAAATTTGAGAGAGGTTGTAGTATGCTTCATAAAAATTCGGATTTAATTCGGTTGATTTTGTAAAAAGTTCAATAGACTTTTCAACCTGATTTTCTTTGTATAAGTCAATTGCTTCATTGTAATATACCGCAGCGTCTTCAACGTCGTCACAAAACGCAGGCGAAGAAAGCAAAGTTGAAATAAATAAAAAAATTGCAATTAAGACTTTGTTTTTCATGCTATTATTATAACAAAATTAATTAAAACTACAAATAATTTTTTAAAAAAAGGATAAATATAATTTGATAATACTGGGAATTGAATCAAGCTGTGATGAAACGGCAGCGGCAATTGTTAAAGACGGCAGAGAAGTTCTGGCTAATGTTGTATCTTCTCAAATTAAAATCCATGAGCAATATGGAGGTGTTGTACCTGAGATTGCCGCAAGAGAACATTTAAATTCCGTTAACATTGTTATTAAAGAAGCCTATAAACAAGCTTCAATTATTCCCGATAAAATTGATGCTTTTGCTTCAACCGCAGGTCCGGGGTTAACGGGCTGCCTGCTTGTCGGGTTGAATGCCGCAAAAGCGTTAAGCGTTGTATACTCTAAGCCATATATTGGCGTAAATCATCTGAGTGCACATGTTTGCGCTAATTTTTTAAATTCGGATTTAACCCCGCCTTTTGTTTGTCTTTTGGTTTCAGGAGGGCATACGCAGGTAATTTACGTTAAAGATTATGATAATCAGGAAATTTTAGCTTCAACAATTGATGACGCTGTTGGAGAAGTTTATGATAAAGTAGCAAGATTATGTTCTATTCCTTACCCCGGCGGAGTTTTGCTTGATAAAAAAGCACATGAAGGCAATTTTAGAGCATTCAACTTCCCTGAAGCAAAAGTAAAAAAGGATGAATTTTCTTTCTCGGGGTTAAAAACGGCTGTTTTAAGAGAAGTTAAAAAGTTTGAAAAAGATAATATCCCCAAAGCTGATATTGCAGCTTCTTTTCAACATAGAATTGTTGATACATTAATTAAAAAAACAAAAAAACTATCTCTTGAGCTGAATTGTAAAACAATTGTTTTATCGGGCGGTGTTGCAGCTAATTCCGAGCTTAGAAAAAGACTGCTTGAGCTTCAAAAAGAAGGCTTTAAAACCTATGCGCCCGAGCTTAAATATTGTACTGATAATGCTGCAATGGTTGCTTCATGTGCTTATTTTAACCCGATTAAAACCGAAAATTCAATGCTGCTTGAGGTTTTTTCAAGAGATTAATTTATTTTGACTTTTAATTTTTACGCAAAAAAAATGCTCTGAATATTCAGAGCTTTGATGTTAATTGAAAGGAAAAGTATAGAAATAAATGCCAAAATCCACTGTAAACTATTTTTTATCATCATTTGGTTTATCTTCTTTTTCCATATTGAAAGGATTAAAACCATTTGAAGATTTTGAATTTTTATCTGAAATATTAAACAACTCAACCCTGCTTGGCAGAGCTTCAACAGTTTTTGGAATTGTTAATTCATTTGATTGAACCGAGAGCATTTTTTCAACATTTTCTTGAACGGTGGCTGCGCTGTAAAGATTAAGAGCGGCTTGTGAATTTAATTTTGCAACATTTATCGCCTGAGCGTATAAACCTGCTTGAATCATTGAAATTTGTTTTTGTAAATCAAGATTTGTTCTTGAAGAATAAAGGTCTATTCCAAGAGTTGATCTGTTGAATTTTGAATAATCAATATTTTGAATTTGAGGCTGTACTTGTTGTACTTGTTGATTTTTCGCATTGCTTAAAATTTGACTTGAAACACTAGCAACGCTATTAATATCTACACCTTGTGATGAATATAAAGCTGTATTAACGTTTAACATTCTGCCTTATGCTCCACTTTAACTTTTTAGGTCATATTCCTTATACTTTTTCATTCGTCATTTTTAAACTAAACTTTATGATTTAAAGCTTTTTTGTAACAAAATTTTACATATTTATTGGGAAATTTTCTTTCTTTATGTTGTTGGCAAATGTTGGGAATAATAAAAGGATGAGAATGGGAAAGAGGGGTTTACCCCTTGGCAATTGTGCCGAATGTATGTTTACTTTAAGCTTCAAGATTGTTTCTTTCATTAATGATTAAGATGGTAGACTAAAGTCTGCCCTACGGATGGCGCCGCATTATAGAACGGATTTAATTTTCAAAAGATTAAGATGGTAGACTGAAGTCTACCCTGCGGATACTACGGTGCAGAATTATAATTGCAGGGTAGACTTTAGTCTACCGTCCTGCTGAAGCAGAGCATTCTCTCCTCTTCTATATTTCCTCCTTTAACCACCTGAAATAAAAATAAACCGCTAAAATTACATATATAAACCACATAATCATTGTTGCAACATAATTAGCCCCACTAAGACACGGAATTAACCACATAATAAATGTTGCAAAATCAACAACAAACCATACAACCCACTGCTCAATACATCTTTTTAAGGTTAAATATTGCCCGAGTATTGAAAAAGCTACGCTAAAGCAATCAATTAAAGGGTTTTTTTCAAACAGATTAAAAATAAAATACAGTGTTATTGTCAAAATAACGGCAAGAACAAAACAAATTAGTCTTTTTTTGTTTGATAATTTCTCTTTTTTTATTTCGTTTTTTTTCTTGTTAATGTGCTTTCTCCAAACAAAAATCCCTATTATTTGCATTGGAAGAAAATACAGGGCATATAAAGCTAAATTAGCGTAAAACCCGTTTTTAAAAGCTATTATTATATAGCAGAATGTTCCTATTATTCCAATGTAGTAACAATAAATTTTCCCTTTGCCTGCAAATAATGTATAAGTTATTCCGCATAAGGAAGATAAAAGCGCAATTTTATTATCATGAAGAATAATTGAGATAGTGCAAATCGCTGATATAATTAAAAGATAAAATATTTTTTCAAATTTTGTATAAAATTCAAGTTCTTTTTTTATTTGTTCAATAATATTCATTTTTTAATTATAATTAAAATCGGGAAAAATTAAAAATGCACCTTGCTAAAGTTAAAGTAAACAACAGCGGCACAAATTTTAAAGGTTTAGCAAATAATAAACTTGTATTGAACTCTTTAGAAACAATCTCAAAACATCCTTCAAGTTTTATTGCCACAACAACTCTTGTTGCTTCAAGCGTTATAAGACCTTTTGTAATTTCAAAAACGCCCGGTGTTGATAAAGAAAATAAAAAATATTTTTCAACTGACGCTATTGCTTCAGGGCTTACCAAGTTTGCTCTTGTTGAAGCAATCAGCCTGCCAATTGAAGGTGCAATAAAAAAAATTGACAACAACCCTTCTAAATACTTAAACAAAACAACAATTGAAAACTTAAAAGAAAACTCAAAAGAGCTTGTTAACTCAAAAAACTACAAATTTGCAACTCAAATTATAAAACAGAGCGCAACTTTAATAAGTTCAATTCCAAAATCAGTTATTAGCGTTTCTTTAATACCCGTTATTTTTGATTTAGTTGAGTCTAAAAAAAATAAAAAAGATAATAATAAAAACAATGAAACAAAGCCTTTGCCTTTTAAGGGAGTATTCGAAAAAGGAGTTAGCAAAGTTTTAAATTCAGATAATTTTCAAAAAATTGTCAAAAAAAACAGTAAAAATTCAGATAACATCACAAGAAATATGGCAATATTAAGCGATATTTTACTTACTTCAACATCAATTATCAAAACAAAAACATCTAAAAAAATTGATGAAAATAAAAAAAATCCTCTGATTTACAATAAACTTTTCTCAAGCTTAGCAAGCGTTTTTATGGGTTATGGCATTGATAAATACGCACAAGCAAAGCTTGAACCTGTAGTTGAAAAATTTAAAGAGGTAAATAAAAATGATGTTAAGCTTTCAAAATATTTGGAAGGAATTAATATTCTTCGACCGACATTAATTTTTGCAGCTCTCTATTATGGAATTTTACCGATATTTTCTTCAATATTTGCCGATAAAATTGATAAATTCACTGACAAAATTAAAAAAGGAGAAAATAACCCGTTTAATAAAAACTAAATTTTTTATGCTAAAATTTTTCTATGAAAAATAATACCGTAATTTTAGCGCAGCTAAACCCGATTAGCGGGGATGTCGAATACAATAAAAATAAAGCAATAGAATATATTAAAAAAGCAAATGATATTAAAGCTGATTTAATAGTATTCCCCGAACTCTTTTTATTGGGCTATCCGATAGGCGATATCTTAGAAAGATACCCCTTGCTTGCACTTCAAACAAAAAAAGCGCTTGATGAGATAAAAGAGTATGTTGTTGATACCAATGTTTTAATAGGTTACGTTGAAAAAAACGAAGAGAAATTTGGTAAACCTTATTATAATTCAGTTGCTCTTATTCAAAATAAAACAATTACAAGGTCAATTAGAAAAACACTTCTTGCAAATTACGCTGAACACAATGATTATCGCTATTTTGAATCTGAAAAAGTAAGCAGAGATAACAGAATAATTGAAATAAACAAAGTAAAATACGGTATAATAATTTGTGAGGACGCTTGGAACGATTTTGATTTTTTCAAAAGAAATCTCTATAAAATTGACCCGATTAAAGAAATAGCGCCTTATTGCGATTGTATAATCTGCCCTTCTTCAAGCTGTACAAGAGCAAAAAAAGAACAATTAAAGCATAATATGATGGTGCACACAGCTAAAAAATATAATATTAAATATATATATGTTAACCAAGTCGGCGCTAATGACGAACTTGTTTATGACGGTTTATCAAGAATGTATAATGAAAAAGGCGAGCTTGTTGCAATGGCTCAAGCCTTCAAGGAAGAAATTTTTACGGTTGACCTTGATAGGGGAGGTGTAATAAACCCTCTTCCAAAAGGGTTAGAGCTTACTCTAAACTCTCAAAAAGAGTTTTCCCTAGACCATAAACCTGATTTAGAGAGAACCTATAAGGCAATAGTTCTTGCAATTAAAGATTATTTTTCAAAAAACGGTTTTAAAAGAGCGGTTTTAGGTTTATCAGGAGGACTTGATTCAACGATTTGCGCTGTTTTATTAACGGATGCTTTGGGAGCTCAAAATGTATTAGGTATATCAATGCCATCAAAGTTAACTTCAAAAGAAAGTAAATCAGACGCTGAAATTTTAGCTAAAAACCTTGGAATAAATTTTCTTGAAATTCCGATAAAAGATATGCATGAACTTATATCGGATAAATTTAGCGGGGTTTTTCAAGATGTTTCCAAAGCTTGGGATGATGAATATAAAAATTCATTCACTCAAGATAACATTCAAGCCCGCTCAAGAGCAATGATACTTTGGGGGATAGCAAATGAGTATCCTAAAACCCTTCCTATTGCAACATCGGATAAGTCTGAACTATATATGGGCTATGCTACAATAAACGGTGATATGTCGGGAGGCTATGCGCCTATTGCGGATGTTGTTAAAACAAAACTTTTTGCCCTTGCAAAGTGGATGAATGAAAATAGAGAGAAAAAAAATGCAATCCCAATTTCAATTATAAATAAACCCCCGGGAGCAGAGCTTGCCATTAACCCTAAAACAGGTAAGACTCTTCTTGCTGAGGACGCTTTAATGCCTTATGAATTTTTAGATGAAGTCATCTGGCGAATTGAAAATCTTAATCAATCAATTGATAATATGATGCAAAATGAATTTTTATATGAGAAAAAGAATAATATAAATATTGAAACAAAAAAAATGTGGCTTGAAAAATTCTTCAAAAGATTAAATACAGCACTTTATAAATGGTACATAGTACCGCCATCACCCGTTATTGACGCTCGTTCCATTAATAAAATCGAATTTAAACAACCGATTGTTTCAAATATTAATTATTCAAAATAAGGAGAAATTTATGAAAAAAAACATTCTGACTTTGGCACTCTGTGCTTTTTGTTTTGGTCTTGGCTTTGGCATTAATAATGTAGCTTTTTCAGACAATCCCGCAGGTTTAAAAATCGGTTATGTAAACGTTGCAAAATTATTAACAGCTTCAAAAGCCCTAAAAGCAGCGGAAGACGCTAAAACAAAAGCAACTAACGACATGCTTAAATGGTATGATACGGCAAGCGCAGATATCCAAAAACAAACAACAAAAGAAGGTAAAGACGCTTTAATCAAAAAATATGAAGCTCAACTAACCGCAAAAAAGAAAAGCATAACTGACGCATATTTGAAAAAAGTTGATGAAGTTGATAAACAGCTTGATAGCATAATTACTCAAAAATCTAAAGAAATGGGCTATTCTTTAGTATTCAAAAAAGAAGCCCTGCTTTTTGGCGGAGAAGACATAACGAGCTCAATTCTTCCTTCGGTAAAATAATTTTGTAAAGTTAATTTTTTATTAAATTTTATTTAAATCAAAAAAATCACTCCAATTCGGGGTGGTTTTTATCTTTTAAAAAATAAATGAATTTTCGTAAAAATAAATGTATTCATGCTCGCAAATTTATAGTAAAATAATAGAAATAGAGAAGAATAACTGCCGAAGCAATAATACTTGTGCTTATAGGCAAATACGGGAAGCATACAATGCAAGTAGGAGGAATTAATGCAAAAGGTTTCAAACGATATAGAAACATCTTCTAAAGAACTTTCACATTCGGTAGTATCGGATGTTATCAAGAACAATTCAATCAGTGAAAATCTTGTAAATATTATAAATTTCTCAAGAAGAAATTTAAATAATATTATGATTGTTAAAAAAGACGGAACAAAAGAAAAATATAATATTGAAAAAGTTGTAAGCGCAATTAAAAAATCCGCTACAAGAATGCTTGTAGAGTTCTCGGATAAAGAAATTAAAGACATTTGCGCTTTTGTTAATAAATCCGTTTTAGAGATGGATAAAGATAGCGTTGAAATTGCTCAAATGCACAATATTGTTGAAAGTGCGCTATCTGCCCTGAGCCCTAAGGTAGCTGAAAGCTATAGAAACTACAGAAACTATAAAACAGACTTTGTTTCAATGCTTGATAAGGTTTATCAAGAATCGCAAAGAATTATGTATATCGGAGATAAAGAAAATGCAAATGCTGATAGTACCTTAGTTTCAACAAAACGCTCTTTAATTTTTAATGAATTAAATAAAGAATTATACAAAAAATTCTTCTTAACCGTTGAAGATAAACAAGCTATAAAAGAAGGCTATATCTATATTCATGATATGTCTGCAAGACGTGATACAATGAACTGCTGCCTTTTTGATGTAGCTTCCGTTTTAAAAGGCGGTTTTGAGATGGGTAACATCTGGTATAACGAGCCAAAAAGCCTTGATGTTGCGTTTGATGTTATAGGTGATATTGTTATGGCAGCTGCAAGCCAGCAATATGGCGGTTTTACCGTTCCTGAAGTGGATAAAATTTTAGCTCCTTATGCTAAAAAGACTTATGAAAGACAGCATGAAAGATATATTTGTATGGGTCTTTCAATGGAAAAAGCTAAAGAAGAAGCTATGAAAGATGTTCAAGCGGATTTTGAACAGGGTTTCCAGGGTTGGGAATATAAATTCAATACTGTTGCTTCTTCTCGTGGTGATTATCCCTTTATTACGGTTACAACGGGTCTTGGTGAAGATGAATTTGAGGCAATGGCAACACTCGCTTGTCTTAAAACACGTCAAGGCGGACAAGGCAAAAAAGAATGCAAAAAGCCTGTACTATTTCCTAAGATTGTATTTTTGTATGATGAAAATTTGCACGGAGAAGGTAAACCCCTTGAATACTTATTTAAAGCAGGTGTTGAATGCTCTAAAAAGACAATGTATCCCGATTGGCTCTCTTTGACGGGAGATGGGTATGTTGCTTCAATGTATAAAAAATATAAAAGAGTAATATCTCCAATGGGTTGCAGGGCATTTTTATCTCCATGGTATGAAAGAGGAGGAATGAAGCCTGCGGATGAAAACGATAAACCCGTTTTTGTGGGACGTTTTAATATTGGTGCAATAAGCCTTCATTTACCTATGATTTATGCTAAAGCTAAACAGGAAAGCAGAGATTTTTATGAAGTTTTAGATTATTATATGAATTTAATCAGAAAAATTCATATCAGAACCTATGACTATTTAGGTGAAATGAGAGCTTCAGTTAATCCTTTGGCATATTGCGAAGGCGGATTTTTAGGAGGACACTTAAAATACAATGAAAAAATTAAGCCTCTTTTAAAATCTGCAACAGCTTCTTTTGGAATAACGGCGCTTAATGAACTTCAAGAACTTCATAACGGAAAATCATTAGTTGAAGATGGCGAATTTGCCCTTGAAGTAATGAGATACATTAATAAAAAAGTTAATGAATTTAAAGAACAAGACGGATACTTATATGCTCTATACGGAACACCCGCAGAAAACTTATGCGGTTTGCAGGTTAAACAATTCAGAGCAAAATATGGTATTGTAGGTAAAGTTTCAGATAAACCCTATGTATCTAATTCATTCCACTGCCATGTATCTGAACAAATCAGCCCGATTGAAAAACAGGATAAAGAAGGCAGATTTTGGGATTTAATGAACGGCGGAAAAATCCAATATGTAAAATATCCTATTTCTTATAACACAAAAGCAGTTGAAACGCTGATAAGACGTGCTATGAAGATGGGTTTTTATGAAGGAGTTAATCTTTCTTTGTCCTATTGCGACGATTGCGGACATCAGGAATTAAATATGGATGTATGTCCAAAATGCGGTTCAAAGAACTTAACTAAAATCGACAGAATGAACGGTTATCTTGCATACTCTCGTGTTAAAGGGGACTCAAGATTAGCTGATCATAAAATGGAAGAAATTAAAGATAGGGTTTCAATGTAATTAAGCTCGGTTAAGCTTGCTTAGTGCGTTAAGCGGACTAAGCAAGCAAAGGCGAGACTTGTACGAAAAGCTCTATCACGGCAAGCGAAGATGCTTTAGCTGTTGGCGAGCAGCCTTACAGATAAAGCACATGCAGACAACGTAGCAAAATCGAACGTCAGTTCTGATTTTCAAGTTGACCGGCTGCTTGGCGGGCTTGTGCACAAGCCTTGCTGCGGCGGTGTAGGAGCGCAAGGGCACAAGCCCCGAGCACCACAGGAGCAAAACCCGAGTCAATCAAACTTAAAGCAATAACAGACGGTAGCGCAAGCTTACCACAAGATTAAACCAATCACCAAAAAGGAATAAAATGAACTATCACAACATAACAAAAGACGATATGCTAAACGGCGACGGTTTAAGAGTCGTATTATGGACAGCCGGCTGTACGCACTGCTGCGACGGATGCCAAAACCCTCAAACATGGGACGTTGCAGGCGGTCTTGAATTTGACCAAGCTGCCCGCAAAGAGCTTTTTGAAGCTTTAGAACCTGATTATGTTTCAGGAATAACCTTCTCGGGAGGAGACCCTCTCCATCCCTTCAACAGAGTGGAAGTTTTAAACCTCGCTCGTGAGGTTAAGGAAAAAATGCCCCAAAAAACCGTTTGGCTTTATACGGGTTTTTTGTGGGAAGAAATTAAAGATAACTTGGATTTGTCAAATATTGACGTTATAGCAGACGGCGAATTTAAAAAAGAACTGCTGGACAATAATTTAAAATGGGTCGGAAGCTCTAATCAAAGAGTTATTGACGTTCAAAAAAGCTTAGAAGAAAACAAAGTAATCCTACATAGCGGCTCTTAATGTTCTAAAAGTTTAGAATGCTCGTCTGAACCGCCTGTTTTAATAAGATTGTATTTTTCGCAAAGTGCGAAGGGTAATTTTCTTGAGCTGAATTTTACAATTTTTCTAAATCTGTCGTAAGGGTAATAGACTTCTATTCCGTCAAGTCCGAAACCGACAAGCTTTTTAACAAAGTCATCCAAGGAAAATACGCTGCAGCAGCAGGGATGAGCTAAAATTGCAATACCATGCGCATTATGTATTTTTTCTATTACTTTTTTAGGGTGTCTTGATTTAAAAAGCCTTATGATATCGTTTTTTCTCTCTTGTTCATTTTTGGCGCAAAGCGAATTAAGCTCTTCATTTTCAATATCAATTCCATACCCTAAAATATGCAATAAAGACATCTTATAAAAACAGTCAAATTCAACACCTTTTATTAATATTTCATCATTTTTATATTTTGAATTTTTATAACCTTCCAAAGTGTTATGATCGGTAATTGAAATATATTTCATATTAAGCTTTTTTGCCTGCTCAATAAGTTCATCAAAATCAGCCGAGCCGTCAGAATAATTTGAATGAATATGCAGATTAATTTTACTGTAAAAATCCGATTCTTTAAAATTTGATAATAAATTCTTAATATCCATATTATAATTTAATTAAGGTTAACAATTAACAGTATAATCTATAAATAACAAAAAAGGAATAAAATAAACAATGAAAAAGATAAAAATACTTATAAAATTAGGCTATAAATTCAGTGTTAAATATTTTATTCAATACTTCAAACTGCTTATAAAGCCAATATTGGCAGGTGTTTTAGCTTTTATCTTTTTTAAATTAATTTTTATCAACCCAATATTTGTTGTTTTTGTAATTCCTTTGATGAGCTATGCACTCTGGAGGGGATATTTTGCAACATATTGTCTTAATTATGCAGCTTATGATTTTATTAAAAATAACGGGAATATTTCTCTTGAAAATTGCTTCAAACAAGCAAAAACCGTTGAAAAAAATTTCGCCCTGTATATTACATTTAGCGCCTTTTTAACGTTAATTTTATACATTCCTTCAATATTACATTTTCTAAATGTAATATTAAAAACAGATATTTTACATCAACCATTTGCTTTTATTGCAATTTTAGTGAAATGTTTTTTGTTTCTTGGCATAAATACATTAATTCTTTTTCCTTTTTTAAATTTCATAACTCAGGCTTATTTTTTCAAAAAAGAAAAAGAAAACTTTTTTTCGCTGTTTTTAAATTGCTACAAAAAGCTTGATATAACAGGAGTGCTTATTCTGATTGGAATTTTTATCATAAGCACTGTCTTAAATTTGAATATAATTTTATATTTACTTTTCTTTTTAATAGTTAATCCGTTTATATATGCAGTTAATACCTTTTGGTATTCAACAAGGGTTGAAAATATTAATCCGTAAACATTGAATAAATATTTTCAATATTTTCAAGTAAACATTTACCAAAGTTTTCAATCAATTGTTCAATTTCTTCCAATTGACTTTCTAAAGTATCGTTTTCAAGTTGTACTTCTGTTTCAAAGTCTGATGACTTTTCTTCAAGTACTTTTTCTTGATTGCTTTGTTCATCATTAAGTTCTTTAAGTTCTGACATAAGGTCTTGATATTCATCCCCTGATCTATCATCAAGAGAATCTATATCATTCTGTACAATTTCTTTTTTTTGAGCAAAATCAAAACGACATGCATCAAGGTCATTGCTTGAATACTTATTGTTTTCTCTAATTCTGTCAGAGTTAGCTGTTATTCTTGCTTCTATATCATTCTTTTGTAATATTAAACAATCTTTTGTCGCTCTTAGAGAACTTTCAGACATATCAAAAACCCTTTAGTAAAACTTATACTTTAGTAAAACTTACATATATATAAAGTAATTTCCCTAAACAGTATTTCAAAAGTATATATTATTGTTACAAAAGTTAATAAAAGTATTGGCTAAAATTTTAAATCTTATATCATGCGCTTTATTTTACTTTTAGCTCGCAGCACATCTGGCAGGAGGAAAACAGGTGCGAATATTTTAAATTCTTTCTAAAACATTGATACTTGGGGTTATTCATTATACTTTTAAGGTTTTGTTCTTTTAAATTACCCATTTTAATTGATAAACAAGGATAAACTTCTCCTTTCGGGTTTATTATCGTATTTGAAAAAGGATATAAACAGGGGTAATAGATTTCATCAAGCTTTTTATCTTTATAGCTTGTAAAAAACTTTTTAATTAATTCAAGTTCAATTTTAGAATTGTTATTGTCAAACTTTGGAGCAAAGCGAATTTTTGTTTTAGAGTGCTTTTTAATTTTTTGAAGTTCAAGATAAATTTCTTCAAACTTTTCTAAATCAAAATAAAGCTCAATCGGATAATTTGGAAGATAAAAATCTTCAACAAAAGTATCGTATAATTTTGCATTTTGTTTTAAGTTGTTATTTCTTAAAAAAGAAATTGAAAAAAATTCAAAATTCATTTTGCTTGAATACTCATAAAGCTTTAAAATATCTTCTAAATTGTCTTTTAGAACAATTGTTTTAATATCAATCATAAGATTGGATTTTTTTCTTTTTTCGCTTATGTTTTCAAGATTTTGTATAATTTTTTTAAAAATTCCCTCTTTGGCTCTGTTTTTATCGTGGTTTTTTTCCCAACCATCTAAAGAAACGCTCAATAAAAGCATTTTAGATTTTATAAAAGCACTGATTAGCTCATCATTAATTAAAACCCCGTTTGTAACGACATTTACTTTTCCTAAAGTCCTTTTTGAGCTTGCAAATAATATTTCTTTAAAATCACTTCGAATTAAAGGTTCACCCCCAACAAGCGTTATAAAAGAATAAAAGGGAATTTGTTTAATTATATTAAGCCAATCATCGGTTTTAAGTTCTTCTTTAACTTTTTCTTTTCCAACATAGCAATAAGGGCAGTTTAAGTTGCATTTATGAGTTAATTCAAAAAAATATCTTAAAGGCAATATTACTCTGTTTCTTTTTTCCATAAAACGGGAGTAATTAACTAAAGCATAGGAATTTCTTACTATATCAAAAATATTTGAATAATTCATAATTTAATTATATCAAAAGGTTTTAAGGTTAGATGTTAAACTATCAAGAGTTTTAACCCCTGCTTTTGTAAATTCAACAACATAGCTTGAGCTTGAGCTGTTGTTTACAACTTCCAATATTTTCCCGACGCCGAATGTTTCATGGAATACCCTTGTTCCAACGCTATAAACGCCTTCTTGGCGCTGTTTTACTTTTGAAGCTTCTTGTTTTGCTTTCGCAATCATCTCTTGAATGCTTAATTTTGGCTTTTGTTCCTCGTTTTTCTTAACAACATGAGCATTAATTGTTTTATAGTTTATTTTTTGCTCTTGTGTTGTGTTAGACGGGGCTGCTGTAGTGCTATTTTTAATTCTATTGATTGAGCTTAATAAACCGCTCGAGGGGGCATTTGTTGTTTTAGAGCTTTGTTTAATTCGAGCAAGAGAGCTTGCAAAGTTATTTGAAGCGGAACTTTTTTCAAAACTTTGAGAACTTGCCTTTGAATTATAATTAGAATGAGCTTTCTTTTCTTTTGCTTTTGATACGGCGCTTGAAAAGCTTGTTTTTTGATATTCCGTATTTTTTGAAGCGCTTGATTCTTCTTCAATTAAATTTGAAGGAATTTCGTTTAAAAATCTGCTTCTTGGGTTTGTTTGGTAATTTCCCCAAATTTTTCTTGATTTTGCACAGGTTAAATATAACTTTTCTTTGGCTCTTGTAATACCGACATACATTAGCCTTCTTTCTTCTTCAAGTTCAGAGTTACTTGCGCTATTTATGCCGTTTGAGCCAAGGCTTCTGTTATGCGGAAAAATACCATCCTCTAAACCTGCTAAAAATACAATAGGATACTCCAGCCCCTTAGCCGCATGCAAGGTCATTAAAGTTACACAGTCATCATCTTCTTTAATTTCATCAACATCAGAAACTAAAGCAACTTGAGAAAGGAAATTACCAAGCATTCCTAAATCATCTTCTTCATCTAAAGAAAAATCATCCTCTTCAAATTCTTTAACAACGTTAATAAATTCTTGCAGGTTATCAAGCCTTGACTCGTTTTCAACGCTGTCCTCCTGCCTTAGAGCATTAAGATAGCCCGTTTTTTCAAGAACATAAGAAACAAATTCGGATAATTTATAATTTTCCTGATTAGAAGTAAGTTCTTCAATTGTTGCGTAAAAGTTTTGCACAAGCACTTTTTTGCTTGCGTTAATGCTTTCGATTTTATCAACATGTTTAATTGCTTCATAAATGCTTGTGTCATTTTCATCGGCATAACTTGCAAGTTTTGTTATTGTAGCATCTCCAATGTTTCTTTTAGGTTCATTGATTATTCTTCTTAGAGCTTGTGAGTCATTATGATTATAGATAAGTTTTAAGTATGCAATTATATCCTTAATTTCTTTTCTGTCATAGAACTTCAAACCCCCTACAATTTTATAAGGGATTGAATAGCTCATAAGCGCTTCTTCAATTGAGCGGGATTGCGAGTTTGTACGATACAAAATTGCAATATCTTCCTTTTTTGCCCTTGATTGTTCAATTTTTTTAGCTATGTATCTGCTTTCGCCAAAGTCGTCCTGTGCTTCATAAAAGCTTATTTTTTCGCCCTGCCCTTTATTTGAATAAAGATTTTTTTCAAGTCTTTGTTCGTTATTTTTAATTACTTCGTTCGCTGCTTCAAGTATGCAGGCAGTCGAGCGGTAATTTTGCTCAAGTTTAATCAGTTTTGTATTTGAATAATCATGCTGAAAATTAAGAATAATTTTAAAATCAGCTCCACGCCAAGAATAAATCGATTGATCTACATCTCCAACGGCACAAAGTGAACCGATGGAGTCTTTTGAACCGTCTGTCGGATAGAGCATATTAATTAAATCATACTGTGCTTTATTTGTGTCTTGAAATTCGTCAACCAAAATATGCTTAAAGCGCTCTTGATATTTTTTTCTTATTTGCTCGTTTTCCTTTAATAAATTCACGCTAAGCATTAGCATATCATCAAAATCAAGCGCATTATTAAGTGCAAGTTGTTTTTCATATTCATAATATATTTCAGATATTTTTTGATTATAATAATCTCTTGCATAAGTTGCAAAGGTATAAGCGTCTTGCATTTTATTTTTAGCGTTTGAAATCGCCGCTCTAATTGCTTTAGGGTCATAAGATTTTTCATCAAGGTTCAGTTTTTTAAGCGCATTTTTTATAACCGTTTTAGTATCCGTATCATCATAAATAACATAGTTATTATTCCAAGACCTTCCGTCTTTTGTTTTATAGTTTTCAAGGTCACGTCTTAAAATTCTTCCGCAGATATTATGAAAAGTGCCAACCCACATTCTTTTTACAATATTTTCGCCTAAATATATGCTTAATCTCTGCTGCATTTCTTTAGCCGCTTTATTTGTAAAAGTAACGGCTAAAATGTCATTGGGTGAAACATTATTGTTCATTACAAGGTTTGCTATTCTTGAAGTTAAAACTTTTGTTTTACCCGAGCCTGCACCCGCTAAAACTAGAATTGAGCCGTTTTTTTCTAAAACCGCTTGCTGCTGTTCATTATTCAGACCTTGTAAAAACGCACCTTGCATTATAGTTTCTAATCTCCCCTTAACTATTTTCAAAATTGTTAAAATATGTTATTATTATATAGCAAAAATTTAAAGGAAAAAAATAAAAAATATGGAAGAAAATTTAGACAAGCAAAATCAACCTCAAATTATGGTACCTGTCGGCGATTTAGATACGGTTGAACATTCTGATAATAATGATGTTGATACTCTTGCTCAAGAACTTGCTACAATAAGACAAAGTGCAAAAAGAATTGCAATCATCGGTTCAAGAAATTTAACAATTACTCATCAACAAATTATTGAAACACTTACAACAAGCCTTGTTATGCAAGGTAATACCATAATTACATCGGGCGGTTCTTCAGGAACAAACGCAGCAGCTATTAGAGGCGCTCTTAAAGCTAATCCCGATAAATTAAAAATTATTCTTCCTCAAACAATAGGGCAGCAGCCTTCAGACGTTCAAGACCAATTGATTGGCGTACCGAATATTGTTGAACATCCTGATAGAGCTATGATGACATTAGCTGACGCTTCAAGAATTTGTAACAGAGAAATAATATCGGAATGTCAGCAGTTAATTTGCTTCTTGTCGCATTCTTCAAATACGCTTCATAAAGCGGTAGAATTTGCGGAAGAATCGCATAAAGTTGTAACGGTATTTTACCTGGATTAAACATCCTGTTTATTTATATTTAATTAAATTTAATTAAATATAAATATGCTCGCTAAATTAAAGCTTGTTGTTATAAAGTTTTGAATACTTTAATTACTTCTTTGTGCAGTTATAAAGCTCGCCTCTTTTAACAACTCTTTTGCCTTGAATATAAACATGCTGCGGTCTTTGTTTATTCAATACATCTTTATATGTTTCATTTTGCTCAAGTTCAAAAACGTTAAAATCAGCGTCTTTATCGACTTCCAGAGAACCTATGGTATTATTTAATCTTAATATTTTAGCAGGGATTATCGTTAAATATTTCAAAGCTTCAACAACATCCAACTGTCCTTTATTAACATATTTTAATTCATTTAACAAAGATAAATCACAATTAAAAGCCAGAGAATTAACACCAAACCCGAAGCGATTAGGGAAATATTGTAAAACCTTATCAAAATCAAGCTTTTTGTTGTGCAAATTGTCGCTTATTCGAGGACAATAGGCAAGAGCAACTTTATTTTGCTTCAATAGCTCTAAGTCCGACTCAGAGAGGAAATTGCCGTAAGAAACAAGTAATTGCTTTGATAAAGCCCCCAATTCATTAAGATATTGAGCAGGCGAAAGCCCCGTTAGTGCAGGCTCAAATTTCTTGTGCCCTGTAAATTCGTTTAATAAATCAACATCAGAAAAGCCGTGATGAAGCCAATCCAGTTCATCCTGCGATTCTCCCAATCTTAGCGTCATTAGGATATTATGCTTTTTACAATATCTTACAAGTATCCTGAATAATCTTTTATGCACGCAGCAAACGCTATGAGGGGCAATTCCTATGTATGTTGTTTGCGATTTTTGATTTTGAAGTTTATCTATTTTCTTTTTGATTGCTCTAAATTCAGCCTTGCTTGTGTCCTGGCTATCTGAAAACAATTCAAAAAACAGATATGTTTTTATCGGAGTTTCGTTCAATAAATCAAAATATTTACTTTCTTTTGAAAGTTGTACAACAGCCGTTGTGCCGTTTAGAAGGCTTAACTCTAACCCTTTTTTAAAAGAAGCAATTTTTTCATCACGTGTCATACAGAAATATTGCGATAAAAGGTTTGCTAATCTATATATAAAAGATTTTTTTGAAATTCCCGCAAGAAAATAATGCTTCTTAAAGATTGTGTAAAGATGTTTTAATTTTGCTCTTAAATCTCGTTTTTTATTAACCTGTAAATCGGTATATTGCAAATGATTATGTAAATTAACAAACCCCGGGGTTATAACGCTGTTTGAAAAATCTTTGAGAAGAGAATAATCATCGGGGTTTAAATCTTTTTGTTTGATAATTTCCTGAACTTTACCTTCATCAACAATTAAAGCGCAATCTTCATAAATATTGCCATCCGATGGGATAATCCATTTTGCTTTGTATGCTTTCGCCATTTATTATAAGTCCTAAAAATTTATAAAAAGAATTATAACAATTAGAAGAATTTATGTAAATATTTTTTATAGTTTAAATTGATATTGTAAATTTTTATAAGTAACTTTGAGCGGATATTTGTCTAAATCTTCAAAGAAAAAGTAATAATACTGGCTTCTTCTTGGAGAAATTGTTGATGAAACTCTAATTGAATGTTTTAGAATTTGATTTCCCAATTGTTCAATTTTAGAAAAAGCAGATTTATTTGTGTCTTGAGTAGCGCTTTGAACCATGGACTGATTAAAGTCATTGTAGTTTGTGCTCATGCCCGTCATATTTGTAATTGTTTGACTCATATTAGACATAGCGCTCATAGAATTTGCTTCTTGAGTTTGATAGATACTTAAATAGTTGTTTGATGTAATAAATTGAAGCTCTTTTTCGGGGTTAGATATTGTTAAATCTTCAACTTTAAAAATATAAGGTGTTTCATAAGATAAATTTTCAACTTGAATATATAAAGCTAAAATCTCAGGAACCGGAGTTCTTGTAACACCAACTTTAATATTTGCATTGCTTAAGGTTTTTTTGTAAACATCAAAAACCATCTCTTCTTGAGTTTTGATTGTTTGAGTGTTTTGCGCATTATAATCTTCTCCAACATAGGATAAAGTAGCACAAGAGCACATACACAAGCCTAAAATCAAAAGAGAAATATATGAAAAAAATTGTTTTAATTTATTTTTAAGCATTACAACTATAATAATACATTAATAATTTTTTATGTGCAATATATTCTAAGCAACAATTGATTGAGTTTAAATTTTGCTTTAATATAAGTAAAAAGGAGAAAATATGGATAAAAATTTTGTTGTTGATAAAGAAAAATGCGTAAAATGCGGTTTATGTACTAAAGATTGTGTATCTGCGGCAATTAAGAAGGATGAAGAGGGCTATCCTCAAATGGCAGACCCTTTAAGATGTATTGAATGTCAGCATTGTTTTGCAATTTGTCCTAAGGGTGCAATATCAATTTTGAACAATCAACCGGAAAATGCGCAGAATATTGAACAGACAGATAGTGAAAACATTTTAAATCTTATTCAATCAAGAAGAAGCACAAGACACTATAAAAGAATGAATGTTGATAAAATAATAATCGATAAATTGAAAGATATGCTAAACTATACACCAACGGGCTGTAACAGTCATAAACTGCATTTTTCAATTATTGATGATATTGAAGTTATGGACGACTTTAGAAGTCGGGTTAATAAAGATTTGATTAAAATTTTAAACTCTAAACCCGCAGACTTGTTAAGCGATACTATTAAGAAATTTTCAAAATATAAGGATGATTTAACCAAAGGAGAAGATGTTTTATTCAGAAACGCTCCGCATTTAATTGTTGTATCAGCTCCGATTGATTCACCATGTCCGCAGCAAGACGGGGTTATAGCGCTAAGTTATTTTGAGCTTTACGCAAACAGTTTAAGACTGGGTACGCTCTGGTGCGGTTTTGTTGAAGCAATTTTAAAACTTTTTCCGACTTATTGCGAATACCTTAACATCCCCGATAATTACATGCCTGTTTATGTAATGCTTTTCGGATATCCCAATGTTGAATTTAAAAGAACAACCATTCCAAAACCTTATGAATTTGAGTCGGTTAAAATTAAAAATTTAAAAACGGGAGTTTTTGATAAAGTTAAAAGAATTTTTTGGAACTTTGTAAGATAAATTTGCTAAATATATATTATTTTTGTAATAATATTGCGCCAAACATAATAAATTTATTAATAAAAAAAAGACCTCTTTAACTTTTAAAGAGGTCTTTTAGTTTAATATTTTATTTTAAAGACTACATATCTTCATCTTTAATTAACTTAACTCTAAGAGGTTCCAGAAGAACAAAGTTAACTCTTTGACCTTTGTGAATGTATTCATTCTGACCTCTTACAACGTTATATCTTGTTCTTGTTAAATACGGGTCGTTTCTGATTATTCTCATATCAGCGTCACGTTCTCCAACAGCTGCAACAATTTTCATATCAGGATTGCCTTTGTCGTCGAGAATGTTTGAAGTTGTTAAAGCCATATATCCGTTTTTAACAAATCTTAAAGGTCTTCTTACTTTTGTAACCGTACCATCAATTTGAACACCAATAGGAATTATAAGATATTTTTCTCTTGTAACAAAGTTAAATGGAGTTCTTGCTATGAATTTTTGTCCTTCTTTAACTTTTTTAGCGTTTAAACATTCGTTAATTGTTAAAGGAAGAACTGTTCCTTCAGGGATTACGGCATATTCTTCATCATAGTATACATTGTCTAAGATAAATCCGTTTGCTTTTTTCGGTCCTTTCGGTTTTTCAACTTTAGCGGGTTCTTGAGGTGCTTTTTGAGCAAGAAGCGCATTGTTCATATTGAATACAAATCTTGCCAGCTCACCTCTTGTTGCAGGGCGCATAGGTTCAAGAGTTGTTTCATGACCGGGAGTATTATAAACAAGTCCGAGCATTTGAGATTGTCCTGCTGCAATTAAAGCCCAGTCGGGAATATCTGAATAATCTTTATAAATTGAAACAAAGTGTTTTGCTTGTTCAGAATCCATATTTGCAGGTGAAAGCGCATTTAATACAACGTTAAGTGCTTCCATTCTGGTTACGTCTTTGTTAGGATAAAAACTTCCGCCGGGATAACCTTTCATAAGACCGTAGTAAGACGCAACTTGAATGTTTCTGTCTGCCCAATGACCTTTCGTGTCATTATAGTTGAATATTTGAGGTACATCTTTTTCATATAGCCCTAAAGCTTTAATAACCATAGTAGCAAATTCACCTCTTGTAACCTTTTGATCAGGTCTGTAATACCCGTCAGGATAACCGACAACAACCTGTTTATCGGTTAAAAAAGTAACTGCTTCGTAAGCCCAGTGACTTGGCGGCAAATCAGGGTAGCTGTCAGGACCCTGTTCAAGTTGATATCCTGCCATTGCGGGCAGCGTATAGAGGGCGAATGCTAATAAAGCGATAATGTTTAGTAATAATTTTTTCATTTACAGTTGCTCCATTCTTAATAAATTAATTTTACATGCAATACAAGCTATATGCAAGGAATTTAATTAATTTCATCTATACAAAGCATATAAAAATTTTTTTTGAACTAAATTTAATAATTGGTTACAAAAATTATCTTTTAAATTTTATAAATTCTTTTATGCCTGCGACTAAACCTAAAACAAAGACAAGAGCGGAACTGTAATTAAACAGAGCAATTTTTAATTTTTTAGGAGTTAATTTATATGCCATTTTAGGATTTTGTTTCTTTTTAAGCTCTAAAACATCACTAACCGGTGTTTGAGAAATATCAGGTGCGCTAACAACCCCAACTTTTGGAATGTTAAATTTTCGCTTAGGCGCTTCTTTAACTTCTTCCTTTTGAGCTTTGTTGTTACCTTCCACAAGATTAGGTGCGGGAAGATTTGCGTTATTTAAATTTAAATTAGCTGTCATAATATAATAAAAACAATTTTTAAATGTTTTTTGCTTATATATTTTCTTCTTTGAAATTTAAATCCGTTGCATTCATATCCTTTAAAAGCTCAGCATAGCTTATGTAATAATCGGCTAAAGCCTCTTGATAGCTAAGCATAACATCAAGATAAAGTCTTTTTGAAACCAAAAAAGAGGTTAAATCTGTTTCTTTATTATCCAAGCTTTTGATTGACGAGTCCAAGAGCTCTTTTGAATCAGCTAAAAGTTCGTTGTTGTAAAAATTAAGCGTATCTCTTGCAACTATAAATTTTTCCCAAGAATCCGTTATTGTTCTTATTATATCAATTTTTGTATCTTCATACTTCAGCTGTGCTTTTTCAATTTCAAGTTTAGCGTTATCTTCTTCGGGTTGATAGCGGTAAATTAAAGGAATGTTAACCAATTTTAACCCTGCGTAAGCACCGTTTTGAAAACTTCCCGTGTCTGAAATTCCTTTTGTTTGATAGGCATAGCCTCCCGTAAGTTCAATATCGGGGATAAGGCGGCTTTTTATAACTTTTAAATTATTCTTTGCTTCTTCAACTTTTGTTTGAGCTATTAATAAATCATATCTGTTTTTTAAGGCATAATTTTTAACTTCTTCAAAATTTAATAAATCGGCTTTGGGGTTGATTGTTAACAATTCTTCATAGTTGTCGCTTAAGTAATCTTCTTTTGTGTCAAAATCTGCTTCTTTTGTGTTCATAACCGAGCTGAAATGATTTTGAGCGGATATTACCGCACTTTTTGCAATGTTATAATACATAATCGAGCGATTGTAAGATATTTTCGCTTGAATTACATCCGTTTTATTAAGATTAGAACGCTCAGCTTCTTTTATTGTGTCATCTAAAAGTTCTTTTGAAAGATTTTTTTGTTCTTCTATAATTTTTAAATCAGACTTTTTTAAAAGAAGTTCAAAGTATGCTTTTTTAACTTCAAAAATTAAATTATATTTTGCTAATTCCTCACTGTAGCTTGTTTGCTTTGCGCTTGAGCTTGCATATTTTTTTCTGAAACCTCTTTTTAAAAGCTCAATTGTATAATCAACCCCTATTTGCTGAGGATTTCCTTCCCCCGCTTCACCCATATTTTGATAAGTATGCAAGGAAGGGTTTTGCAATCTGTTTGCAATTTTAATATCGTTCTCGCCTTCAAGCGCTGTCAGATGAGCCATTCTCAATTGGGGATTTGTGCTAAGAGCAAGTTCAACGGCTTTTGAGAGGGAAATTTTTTCTACTTCGTTAATTGCATAGCAACAAGAAGTTGTTAATATTAACAATAACGGGATTAAAAATTTTCTCATAAAAAAATATTGCCCAAAAAACAAAAATAAGTAAAGATATTATTATGAAATATTTTTTTAAAAATACAAAAATTTCTCCCGTTACCCTTGTTGAAAAAGACGGTTTTTTAAAAGAATTAATCTTTGCAAAATGTTCTATAAAAAACGCAAAATTAGAACAAACCCCTTTAATTAAAGAAGCTTTTGTGCAATTAGAGGAATATTTCAGCGCTTCAAGAAAAAAATTTAATCTTGATTTTAAGCTTGAAGGCACTCCTTTTCAAAAAGAAGTTTGGAGCGCTCTAACCACCGTTCCTTATGGAAAAACAATTACATATAAAGAGCTTGCGGCTTCAATTAATCATAAAGGCGCATATAGGGCAGTGGGAAGCGCAAACAATAAAAATCCTCTCCCGATTATTATTCCATGTCATAGAGTTATTGGTTCAAACGGAAAGCTCATAGGCTATAAAGGCGGTTTAGAAATTAAAGAAAAGTTATTAAAAACAGAAGGAATATTATGAACAGCGAAATTTTAAGAAGTTTATCTTACGGAGTTTATGTAATTTCTACTCATGATGATATTAAGCAAACAGGTTGCATTGCAAACAGCTTAATGCAGGTAACGGTTGATACCGTTGCTCTTTCAATAAACCACAATAACTATACAAACGAATGTATAAAGAAAAACAAAAAATTTGCCGTTTCAATTTTATCTCAAGAAGTTGACGATAATATTATTCCCGTTTTCGGCTTTCAAAGCGGAAAAAATATTAATAAATTTGATAACATTGAACAAATTACAATTGACGGCTTAAGCATTGTTAAAAATTCAATCGGTTATTTAATTTGTGAAGTCGTGCAAATCGTTGAAACTTCGACACACAGCATATTTATAGCAAAAATTCTTGACGGTGACGTATTTAACAATCAAACCCCTATGACCTATGCTTATTATCACAAGGTTAAAAAAGGCTCAAGCCCTAAAAATGCGCCTACATATATTAAGCCGGAAATAAAAGAAGGATATAGATGTAAAGTCTGCGGATATTTATATGAAGGCGATTTTGACGCTCTGCCTTGTGATTTTGTCTGTCCTGTTTGTAAACAGCCAAAGAGTAATTTTGAGAAAATTTAGAATTTTAGCTCAGGCATGCCTAAAATATTTTAACATTTTGCAATATTTACTTAAATTATAAATAAATATATTTTTATTTAAAAATTTGTAATATTAAAAAGTAGTGTTTATAGCGCTGTCGGTTTAATCTTTACAAATTTGAATTTATGTTAAATTTAGCGCATACTTATAGTATAAATTCTTTACATCAAAGAATTTTTAAAATATAGTTAAATAAAAAGGAAACATTAAGAGGGCTAATAAGTGGATAAGTTCAAACTAGATAACTATGACAGACAACCTGCCGAATATCCAAGGTATTCTTCAAATGCTAATATCAAAGTCGTAGGTGTTGGCGGCGGCGGCGGAAATGCAGTCAATAGAATGATAGCTTCGGGTTTGAGCGGTGTTGAATTTTGGGCGATGAACACAGACGCTCAAGTTTTGGAAATGTCCAGTGCTCCAAGAAAGGTTCAACTTGGAACAAAACTTACAAACGGACTTGGCGCAGGCGGTAATCCCTCTGTTGGTGAGAAAGCTGCCGAAGAATCAAGAGAAGATATTACAGTAGCATTGGATAGCGCTGATATGGTTTTTGTTACCGCAGGCATGGGCGGCGGAACAGGAACAGGGGCAGCGCCGGTTGTAGCTAAAATTGCAAAAGAAATGGGTGCATTGACAATCGGTGTTGTTACAAAACCTTTTAAATTTGAAGGTAAAAAAAGATTAACGCAAGCTTTAGCAGGACTTGAAAAATTAAAAGAAAATGTTGACGCTTTAATTGTAATACCTAATGATAAATTAATGGAAGTGGTTGAAAGAAGAACGACAATTAAAGACGCATTCTCTGTTGTTGATGAAGTTCTGTTATGTGGTGTTCAAGGTATTTCCGATATTATTCTTATACCGGGCTTAATAAACGTTGACTTTGCGGATGTTAAAACCGTAATGCAATCTTCGGGTTCAGCTTTAATGGGTATAGGTAAATCATCAGGCGAAGGAAGAGCCTTAGAAGCTGCAAAACTTGCAATTGATTCAAAACTTCTTGAAACATCAATCAACGGTGCAACAGGTGTAATCATGAATGTTACGGGCGGTCCTGACATGACGTTATTTGAAGTTAATGAAGCCGCTAGTGTAATTCATGACGCAGTATCGGAAGATGCGGAAGTTATATTCGGTTCTGTTGTTGATGAGAGAATACAAGGTGAAATTCAAATAACAATTATTGCAACAGGCTTTGAACTGAAAAACGGTGAAGTATCCGCTCCAGCTGCAGCTGATAACAGATTATCGGCAGCAGGTTTATTTGGTGGATTTAGCTCCGCAGGAATGAATAACAGCACTTCTTCATTCCCGTTTGGTTTTGGTAGTTCTTCAAATAACAACAACTCTTCTTCAAATGAAGAAAAACCGAGAGAACATATACCAACTCCTCCGAGCGGAAATTCATTAGACATTCCCGAATTTTTAAATCCAAAAAACAGACTGTAAAACAAAATCCTAAATTTATCTGATTGAGGGTACTTTTAATAAATCAAAAAAGTACCCTCAATAATTAATAACTATTAAGGCTGAAGACGGGCAGTTACAATAAAATATATTCACAATTCTTAACAACATTGAAATTAGTACTAAGTAATATATTATATTATTGGGAGGCTTATAGCTAATATTACCCAAAATAGAATTAGTGATGGACAAAATAAGTGAATGAACACGTTAAACTAATAATAGAAGATATAAAAAGCCTTTGGCAGAAGCTTGATATAAACCAAAAATTTTCCGTTGCGGCGCTTTTGGTTGCTACAATGGTTGTTGGTGTATTCTTTATTTTTAAGGCAACAGAGCCAAATTGGACTGTTTTATATTCTGATTTAAGTAAAGAAGATGTCGCCGCAATCACTGAAAGTCTTAAAAAGAGCGGACATGCCTATAAACTCTCTGAAGATAAAACTGCAATTCTTGTAAGAAATCAAGAAAAAGAAGATTTAAGAATGTTTGTAGCTGAAAACGACCTTATAAGAGATACATCAGGCGGTTTTGAGCTGTTAGACGAATTGCAGCTCGGTTCAACCGATTTTAAAAATAAACTGACAAAACAAAGGATTTTTCAAGGAGAACTCACCCGCTCAATAGAGAAAATACAGGGCGTTTCAAAAGCAAGGGTACAGTTAGCAGAACCCGAGCGCTCAATATTTTCTGACGAAGATGAAGAACCTTCTGCAAGCGTTGTTTTAATTTTAGAACCCGGAGTAAAGCTTAGACCTGCGCAAATTTTGGCAATTAAAAATCTTGTTGCTTATGCGGTTCCAAGATTAACAAATGACAGAGTATTTTTAACAGACCAATTCGGAAATGTTTTATCGGAAGATGTTTCAAAAAATTCTTCCGATATGCAAAGTTATAGAACTTCTTTTGAAAAAGAAGCAGCCAAAAAAATCAAAGACACTCTTGAAACAATAATGGGAAAAGACAATGTTTCCGTTCAGGTTTCAACCGTAATGGATTTTAACCAGACAAGAGCAACAATTGAAAGCTATACACCAAATAAAGACTCTGATTCGGGTGTTGTCCTTGCAAAGCAAGGTGAAAAAGAAATTTATTCAAACCCCAAAGACTTGCCTTCAAATCGGGCTAATGGTTCTATGGATGGTGAATTAAACACTCTTGAAGCTCAAAAAAGAGCGCAAAATGAAATGAATAATATTAATCAACCGCAGCCTCAAGTCCAAGGGCAAGCTCAAGAACAAACACAAACTCAAGTCCAAGGGCAAGATATCAACGTTGCTCAAAATGTTGTTGAAACAACTCTAAATCAAACTCCCGTAAAGTCGGTTAATTATTCGGATGATGAAAATTTAAACAAAAATAATGAAGCTAATAAATTAAGCTATGAAAAAGAAAAGTCCGCAACGACTTATGCTGTAACAAAAGAAATTAAACAAGTGGTATATGCTCCCGGGGCTGTTGTTAGAATGAGCGTTGCAGTTGCGGTTAATAAAATTTTAACCGATGCTGAAAAAGAAGAAATCAAAGCCCTTGTAGCAGCTGCCGCAGGACTTGACACTACAAGAGGCGATGTTATAAGCGTTTCAAGCTTAAAATTTACAGGGATAGATAAATCGGAAGAAATTAAACAGGAAAAAGAACAACAACAAAAATTTATCATGGATGTTTTAACGTTTATCTTTACAAATGTTTCTCCTGTTATAATTATTCTTGTAATGGGTATTATGGCACTTAATAACTTCGGAAATATTTTCAAAACTCCAAAACCGCCTGAAGAGGAAACTGAAAGCGAGGAAGAAAGCGAAGCCCTGCCGACATTCGACCCGTATTTAATGCTGCAAAATAATCAAACAAATTCAGAAGACTTTTATCAACAGGATATTCAATACACTTCCGCAGTTGATAAAAAGAAAAGTGAAATTATTAACTCAATCTTAGGAAATCCTGAAGAAGCAGCAAGAATCATAACTTCATATATTAAAGAATAAGAAAGAAACTAAATGTCAAATATACGTATAGAACAAATGACACCTACGCAGAAAGTTGCAGCCCTTTTAATAACGCTTGGTCCGAGTGCGGCTTCTGAGATAATGAAAAATATTGAAGACGATAGCGCCTTAGAGCAAATTACTCTTGAAATTGCGGGAATGGCAAAACTTCCTCAAGAAGTAATTGAGGCAATAGTCGATGAATTCTATACGGTTTTTCAGGCTTCTTCAATGCTTGCTTCGGGCGGTATGAACTATGCTCGTGAACTTTTAGAAAAAGCTTACGGAGCCTCTGAAGCAAATGATATCTTAAACAGGCTTGTAACAATACTTAATTCTAATCCTTTTCAATTTTTTAACGAGGCAGACCCGGTTCAATTGGCAACATCTTTTCAAAATGAAAATCCGCAGTTAATTGCTCTTATTCTTGCATATTTAAAACCCGAGCAATCGGCAAAAGTTTTGAATTGTCTTGCTCCGAATATTCAACATAGGGTTGCTCTTAAAATTGCTCAAATGGAAACAACAAATCCGGAAGTAATTTCAGAAGTTGAAAAAATTGTGGAATCAAGATTTTCAAATGTTGTTGCAACAGATTTTTCTAAAGCGGGCGGTACAAAAACTCTTGCAAATATCTTAAACAGCACAGATAGGGCCACTGAAAAGAATGTAATTGAGATGATGGAAGTAGAAACCCCCGAGCTTGCAGAAGATGTCAGAAGCTTAATGTTTGTATTTGAAGATATTGTCAATCTTGATGATTCATCAATTCAACGTATTTTAAGAGAAGTTGATACAAGAGATTTAGCAACAAGTTTAAAAGGTGCTAAAGAAGAAGTTAAACAAAAAATTCTTAAAAATATGTCAGAACGTGCTCAAGGCGTATTATTGGAAGATATTGAATATATGGGCCCTGTTAGAACAAAAGAAGTTCAAAAAGCTCAAGGTAAGATAGTGGGTGTAATTAAAGCACTTGAAGCAGTAGGCGAAGTAACAATTTATCGTGGAAACAGTCAAGAGGATGAATTAATTGAGTAAGCTTGACCCGCACAGCATTAATTTCAACAACAACAATTTTGTTGTTGAAATTAAAGGGGAAACCGAATTTAAAAAAGATGTTGAATCCGACATGCTTGAAGCTGCTAAACAAGAAGCAGATATCATTATCAACAGAGCAAAAGAGCAGGCTAATGAAATCTTAACTCAAGCGCAGGCGCAAGCGGATAATTTAATTTCATCGGCAAACAGCGAAATTCAGACAAAAACAGAAACAATGCTTGAAGATGCAAAAAAAGAAGCTGATGAGATATTGAACAGTGCTCAAAAGCAAGCAAATGAAATTACGGAAACTTCCAAAAAAGACGCAGATGAATTTATTAAAGCCGCAAGTGAAAAAATTGAACAGGAAAGAATAGAAATTACAAAAAAAGGTTATGAAGAAGGTTACAATGACGGTGTTGAAAAAATTAGAGAAGAACTAAGCGGAAAAATTGAAGATTTTGATAAATTCTTTAAAAGCAGCTATGAATTGAAAGATAAAATTATAAAAGCCGCAAGTAAAGATATTTTAGATATTATAGTTAATATTTCCTCAAAAATTTTACTCAAAGAGCTTGATAATAAAACTCTTGATAAAATTATCAAAAACGCAATAACAAAATTTGAAAATAAGGAAAATATAAATATAATTTTAAGTGAAAAGTATGCAAGATTATTGTTTGAACTTCAAAATAATTATCTTCATAATGACGAATATGAATTTGATTTTGATAAGTTTAAAAAGTATGATAATTTTGATGTAATTTATAATCCTAAATATGACGATGATACAATCATTGTTGAAAACTTAAAAGAAAGGTTTGACGCTTCAATTAATTCTCAATTAGATGTTATTGTAAGAGAAATATACGAAAAAACAAAAAACGGTCAGCTTGATTTAGAAAATTATATAGAAGATGAAACTCAAGGAACTCAACAAGATAATAAATGATACCGAGTCAATTAATAAAATAGGAAGAATTATTGAAATAATAGGTTTAACCATAGTTGCAGACGGACCTAATTCTTCCATAGGCGATTTATGCTATGTTATTTTAGATAATTCCGATGTAATTTCTTGCGAAGTTGTGGGTTTTAGAAAAGATTGCATTCTTTTAATGCCCCTGGGTTCAATTGAAGGCTTATGTGCAGGTGCAAGAGTTATAAACAGCGGAACAAATATGAAAGTTAAAGTAACTCCCGCCCTTTTGGGCAGAGTCTTAGACGGCTTAGGTAACCCTATTGATAACAAAGGCGATATAATTGCGGATGAATACTATCCGACAAACGCTAAAATTATTAATCCGCTGGATAGAAAACCCATCGATGAACCCTTGTGTCTTGGTGTTCGAGCAATTGACGGATTAAATACAATAGGTAAAGGGCAAAGGGTTGGAATATTTGCGGGTTCAGGCGTTGGAAAATCAACAACACTGGCAATGATTGCTAAAAATACAACGGCTGATATTAACGTTATAGCGCTGATTGGTGAGCGTGGAAGAGAAGTCAGGGAGTTCATTGAAAATACCATGGGTATTGAGGGAATGAAGCGCTCAATTGTAGTTTGTGCAACATCCGAGCAACCCGCCCTTGTTAAAATTAAAGCTTCTTTTGTAGCTTGCGCAATTGCCGAGTACTTTAGAGATAAAGGAAAAGATGTTTTATTTATGCTTGATAGCGTTACTCGTATTGCCTTAGCTCAAAGAGAAATAGGACTTGCAGTAGGTGAACCCCCTGCAACAAGAGGCTATACACCATCTGTTTTTGCACTGTTACCAAAATTTTTAGAAAGAGCGGGAGCCAATAAATTTGGTACAATTACGGGGCTTTATACTGTTTTGGTTGAAGGGGATGATATGAATGAACCGATTGCTGACGCTGCAAGAAGTATTTTAGATGGTCATATTGTATTATCTCGTGCTTTGGCTCATAAAAATCATTATCCCGCAATTGATGTTTTAGCCAGTATTTCTCGTGTTATGACAAATATTGTTGATGATGAACATAAAAAAGCAGCGGGAAAAATCAGAAATCTGCTTGCAACTTATGCTAAAAATGAAGATTTAATAAATATCGGAGCTTATGCAAAAGGGTCTGATGCTACTGTTGATAAAGCAATTATGATGAATGATAAAATTAATAACTATTTAATTCAATCAACAGAAGATAGAGCCGATTTTGACGTTACAAAAAACGAGTTGATTAATTTTGCAAAGATATAAAATTATTCAATAATAAAAAAATCTTCAATTTTGCATTCTTTAGGCTCAATATGCCATTTGATTTTCTCGGCTTTACTGCAATATTTACACATTAGCGTCGGTTTGGATAAGAAGTTTAATATCTTTTTAGCATTGATACTTTTATTGTAAATATTAATGCTTGATTTTTTGCAAGGCAACTTCAAATTAAAATATTTATTTGCGGCTTCTGCCGTGGTGGGATAGTAACAATTTGAAAACCTGTCATCAACTAATGTATGACAAATTCTTGAATTACAATTGTTAAACATTTCCCAAGGATTAGAATTACCTTTTATATTATAGCGTTTGTTAAAACTTTCAATGTTATATTCCTGATACTTTACTCTTAGCCCCTGTTGGAGTAATTTTTCCGCTTCTTCTTTAACAAATTTATCAATTTTAGGGTATCTGCTGATAAGAAAATAAACCCTTGCTTCTTTAATTGTATTAATTAATTCTTTATCAATTTTAGGAAGAAGAATACCGTTAGATATTAAATCCATTTGAGAATAAGGAAATTCTTGTCTTGCATATTTTATAATTTTTATTAAATCTTTGTTTAATAAAGGTTCGCCTCCAAGAAGGGAAATATAGCGAATTTCTTTAAACAAACTTTTCATTCTGTCTAAATCTTGTTTAAATTTTTCAAAGCTTAAAAATTGTTCTTGTTTGAATAAAGGTGCAAAATGTGAACAGCATGAACAATTAAGGTTGCAATGTCTTGCTAATAAAAATTTTAGCATGGGTAATTCTCTAAAGTCTTTATAGAGCTTTATTGTTTTAGATAATACTTTGTTGTTGTAATATAACAAGTCGCTTGCAAAAGCCGTATAAGAAATAATATAAATATTTTTTGATTTATCAAACCCTATTTGTTCAAGTTCTCTTATAATTTTATAAACATCCAAGGAAACCCCGTATAAATTAATTAAAACGGAGTTGATTTTTTTATTCTCATACAATTCTTTAATTTCAGAAAGATTATAACCCGGTATTTTTGTTTCTTTTTTTAAATTGCAATTTGTAATATAGCATTTTGCTTCAAAGTTGTTAAATCTGTATTTTAATACACTTGAAATTTCATCTGCGTAAATATCTTTACAGTATAGTGCACATGTTGTTTTGGTTTTTTTAAAATTAATTTTGCAATAATTCTTTTTATCAAAGTCTAAAAGCGATAAAACTTTGCAGGAAGGGTTTTTTATAATATCTTTTAAATAATCGATTAATACATAAGATTTTAGTGTACTTATCAGAATACAATCAGGCTTTATTTCAGAAATTTTAGAACTCGGAACAATATTATATCCCATTTCTTTTTTATTAAAATCTTCATCGTTATATTTTTTATCACATATACCGATAATATTTAAATCAGATAAATCATAATTTTTGCAAATTGTTTGAAACAGTTTTCCTGTCCCGTATATTATAACGGTTTTATTCTTTAGAGCTTTAGAAGCCGTTTTTAGTATCTTACAAAAATTTATTTCTTTTAAATAAGCTTCCGTATTCATTTACATTCCTTTTGTTATAGAATAATTTGCTCAATATATTTTTTAATACAATAAAAAGTCTTTTTGATTGTGGGTTCTTTAAAGTTTGGAAATGTTTTAAAAAATTTTGCCGCAAGTTTAACTAATAAATTGGAATTATTTATCCTTGAGCTGAATTGCCCTTCTGATGTATAGATAATATTTTTAAACTCGGTATTAATAATATCTGTCAAGCTTAAACTTGTTTTAATTATGTTTCTTTTATCTCCTTTAACGCCGATTCCTGAAAGACAGATACTGTTTAAAAAGCTTGAAATTTTTTTAGAAGGGCAATTGCTTAGCGTGTAAATATATTGTTGTGCAATATTACCAATGTCTTTAAATTCATTAATTTTAACTGCATTATGATAAAGCAGTGATGAAAATTTTATTGCATTTTCATAGTCTTTAAAGTCTTCTATAATTTCATTATTTTCTAATATTGGTATAACTTTATTGCCTTCTTCCTTATAGCCGATTGTTTGACCATGCGGCGCACGGCAAAAACACTCAATTATGCTGTCTGTTTTTTTCTTGAGAAATACAAGAGGAGTGTAGTATTCTTTGTTGATGTTTGCATAAGAACAAATATTGAAATTTTTTGTTTTTAAATTTGTTTGTCTGAATATTTCTCTTGCAACCTGACAACAACTGTAACCGCTTGCGGTTAAGTCAACAAGAGCAAATTTATCATCCGATAAGTCCAGTTCTTGAAACAGATATTTTTTTGTTAATTCATTTTTATTCTTATTTTTTTCTTTGATAAAGTTTAAAAACTCATCATCCTTTATCAGATAATTATAAACATTTTTTAGAAGAGTTGCGTCGAGTTTTTTATTTTTGTTTTTTAATCTTTCGGGTAAGAATCGGATTAATTCTGAAAAACTGATTTCTAAATCATCAGCCAAAACAGCAATGTTTTTCCCTTTTGAATATTTTTTTACGGGTCGCACCAAGTCCTCTTTTTGAGAAATCAAAGGTATACCCCAGGCACGTCTTGAACCGTATATATAGTGTGTATTTAAGGGAAGGTTGTCCTCTTTAATTATAATGTCTGCTATGGTTTTTAATATATATCCGTCCCTTGCTATGAAATATAGCCTGTTTATATTTTGTTCAATTGAACTATCTAAAATCCATTTAACATAAGGATAGAGAACTATTACCGCAAAAGCCGCAAACTCCGCTTTATTATTATCTTCTAAAAACATCCGTGTATTTTTTGACAATCCGAGCGCAAGCTCTTCACTTGCATTTTGATTAAATTCAAGGTTGTAGAAGCTTTGTTCAAATTCCGTTAAATTTTTTTGTTTGAAGTGTATTGTTTGCATTTTTAATGCTTTAGGAATTTGAATATCTGATTTTTCATTATCTCCAATATGACACCATTTTGAATAATCAAGTTTTTCTTTTTTTCTAACGATTGAAAAAAGTTTAGCATTTGATTTTTTTCTTCCGTATTTTGATGAAACATAAATTGGTATATCTTTAAAAATATCATCATGTTTTAAGAGAATATTTTTGATATTTTCTTGTGATAAATACATATCTGAAATTAGCAATATTTTTTTATTTTTCTCAAGTAAATATTTAATTAAATCTATATTTTCTTTAATTGCAGTGGAATTTTTATATTCAAATTCAAGTTCAAGATTTATCAGACTGTTAATTTGTTCATCTGACAGAGAATAGCTTTTTTTAATTACGTTGTAAATATCATCTAAATTAAATTCTTCTTTAATTTCATCAGCGCTAATGCTGATTTTATATGAATCAGCATATCTTGTATAGTTGAGAAATTCGGGAGTACCTGTTCGGATGTTGTAAAAATTGTATCTGATAACATCAGGTAAAGAAGAATACTTATTATTTGTAATTAATTCATTCTGAATAAGAGCAAATATTCCATAAGGAGAATATGTTGTTCTTGTGATTATGGTATCAAAAATGTCAAAAGAAAAATATTCGCACCCTTGCTGCACTAAATTATCAATTTTTTCAAAATTTGCCTTTTGCCTTAGGGTTTTATATTTTGGCTGTTGTTTTGAATTATTTTTGTTTTGCAGACTTAAGGTCATGTTCGCTCCATATTTCTTTTAAAAGTTTAAACAAGGGTTTTTGAACCAAGGGAAAAATTTTTATCTTTTTGGGTAAAATATCTTCTAAGCTTTTTACTACATTCAAATAATTTAAAGTTGCAACAAAAACATAATCAGGATTGAGTTGTTCAATTTGATACATTGGAATTTTTTTGTAGTTTAAAAATTTATCGTTAATATCATCATTTGTAAATTTTGCGTCAGAGATTGCAATTATATTAAATTTTGATAAGTCATATTTTTCATTGATTGTTTGAAAGAGCTGTCCTGCGCCATATATTATAATCTTTTTATTTTTTAACTTTTTAGACAATTTTTGATATTGCTTGTCAAAATTTGAAGTTTTGAGATGAAATTCTAAATCCATAATTACTCTGCTTTTGCTTTTATATGCACCAAACAACCTATACTAACATATATTTTTCTAATCTCATAATTTGTAAATATTATTGCATATTATTTATTAAAAAAATTTGTATATTTTTTTTAATTTTCTTGGCGATTTTTATAGTAATTGTCTGCTTTTTAGCGTTTATAATCCTCACTAGGTTTTTTGGTGCATAATTTTCACAATATTAAGCCTGAAATTTAATTGAAATATATATACTATAATATAAAATTATTATAGGAAAAATCAATCTCATCTTGATATATTCCTATATATCTAAGAGTTGTGGAAGGGTTTGAATGGTTTAAAATTTTCTGCAAAAGCGCAATATCTCTGAATTGTTTGTAGTGATGATAGCCAAAAGATTTTCTTAACGTATGAGTGCCTATATTTGCACTTATGTTTAATTCGTTGCAGGCATGGTTTAAAAATCTATATACAGAGCTTCTGTTTAGTCTTTTATGCTTTTTTCCGATAAATAGGGGAGAGTCGTTTGAAATTGCGTAAGAGTATTTTTCTCTTATTGGCAGGTATTCTTTGATTAAGCTTTTTAGTTTATTGTTTAGCGGGAATGTTTTTATTTTTTTTGTTTTCTTTTCTCTGATTTTGACATAATCTTTGTTTTTGACGTCTTCGACGTTTAGCGCCAGTATGTCGGATATTCTTAATCCTGTGTTAATTCCGAATATGAATATTAATCTGTTTCTTATGCTTGTTTTTTTGAAGTATGATTCAAGTTTTCTGATGTCTTTTATGTCTTTAATGGGTTCAACTAAATTCATTGCTTTCTCCTTTTTATTTAATAAAAGAGAAAGTAATGATAAAATTATTGGTGATAAAGGGAAAGATTAAGCAGTATTTGATATATTTTATTAAGTCTTAAGTAGTGTTGTTGGGGTAGAAACCCCAACCTACGACTATACTCTTTAATTAATAAATGATATTTAGTTTCATGAATATATTAAAAGATTAACAGGTTTTTTGTTTTCTCCGGTAGATATATGAAAATATTTTAATTTCACCCCATGCCTAAAATATGCTATAATAAAACCCATGAAAACCACCTTTTTAAAAACTACTTTTTTAAAAATATTCTTTTTAATCTCAATCCTATCCTTTAGCTTTTGCCTTGCTAAAGAAACTTATACAACCCAAGAAGAACTTAAAAAAATAGATAACGATACACAAAAATGTATCGATAAAAACTATAAAACAGATTATGACATGATGCAATGTTCTCTCAAAGGTATAGAAAAATATAATAAAGAAATAGATAGAACAATATCTGCCGCAAAAGACATGCTATCTAAAACCCAATATGAACAATTCTTAAAAACTCAAAAAGCTTGGGAAAACTTTATGAAAGAAGAGGACAATCTTTTAAAACAAACGTATGAAAAAGACTGTCCTCCATATTTGCCATGTTTAACTGCAACGGGCGATAAATATTTTTACACCAAAGAAAGAGCCGAAGATTTAAGCGGATTTTTAGGCGTATGGAAGTTGTTTAAAGAAAAAGGTGTTTTAGATGATGAATTAAACTTTGTTCCGTTTAATAATTAGCCTTTATTATTTATTTTATATTTCAGCTTCCCTATAACATCCTTCATAAATTCAATTGAACTATAGTATCCAATTCTTTCAAAAGGTATTGGAAATTTTTTAGCCAAAAAATTAAATAATTTAAACACAATAAAATTAAATGTGGTAAAAAATAAAAAATCTTTATGGCTGTTTGTATCAAAACAATAACACCAAGCTATATCAAGAAGAATCATTATAATAATTGCAAAGAATATATTCAGATGATTTATCTTTTTAAATAAACCACAGATTTTTGCAGATAAATATGAACATAAAGGAAAAGCTAAAAAAGCATAAATTCCAGCAGCTTCAAACGGGTTCATATCTTTTGTCATATAGTCAAATATTTTATCAACCATCGGAACATATAAAGGAGCGTTCATTATTGCAATTACAAATATCATATAAAGCATTAAATATCCTAACACCCTTGCGAGATATAAAAATATCTCTTTATAAGTATTAAAACTGCAAAACATATCAACTAAATTATGATATATCTTCTTAAACGTAGGGAATGTTTTATCTATTTCCATAGTTCATTAACCTTGTCTTTTGGGATAATTATATCATGAATAGTAAAATATGGAATTAAAGTGCCTTTTAACATTTGATTTCTTCCTGCTTGGTTTAATAGAGTTTTATTTTCTTTATTAAATTCATAGGTATCATATACTTTTATTCTTAGATTGCCTTCTTTATCAAGATAGCCGTTTCTTATATCAACATGACCCAAGGCAAAATGTAAATTTGATTTTTTATTATCCTCATACCTTGGAAAATGCATAGATATATCTTTTCCGTTTAGAATATTTTCTTTATTCTTTTTTATTGTTTCTAAAAAATCCGGGTCTTGAGAAATTCTCATTGAAGGTTCGGAATTATTTTTAAAGAAATAGCCTTTAATGTTTTCAATATTTGTCACCTGAGCGTAATCATTATTGAATTGTCCGAATAATTTTTTTGCAAGATACTTTTTATCCGATGCTACTCTTGGGTCTTCAAAACTTTTCAATTCAATAGCGTCTTTAATATAATCAGGATTTTTCATTTCTTTATGTGCCATATCTATCATGCCTACTGTATCAGGACCAAAATCCTTCTTTGCCTTGTTATAGCCAAACGGATTATATGCCCAGCTCAAACCGGCTTCAAAAACCCCTTGCCTTGTTTTATCAATTAATCCATAATCCTCGTGCTTGTTATTAACCGCACTTGCTCCTCCTGTAAATACTCCCTTCTATTTCCCAACTCCTTCTTCTTCAATCCTCTTTTCCAACTCCTCGGGTGTTCTAAGCAAAATATCCGCACTTGTTGCCCTATCACCCAAGATATTAAGAAGCTCATTTCTTCTTCTTTGATTTTGCCCTTTTTCTTCTTTTTGTTTTCTTGTGTTAGAGAATAATGTATTTGCTATTTCTTCTGGTGACATGTGAGAGGTTGAAGTTGTACCTCCGTTTTTGAAAGTAAATTTTCCATCCCGAACCGAATGAGCATAGTCCGTTGGACGGACACAGCGAATGAAGGTGAGGGCAAAGGTGTGTGGAGCACATGCACGGCAAGCGATGAGCTTGGCGGGCTTGTGCGTAAACCGTACCATCTTCATCTCTGGGATGTTCAGACTCATTCCAGTTCATTTATTGTCCTCCTTGTATTCCTGTAAATCTTAATTAAATCAATTCTTTATCTATCTAAACAATAAAAATCCTTAAAACCTTATTAAACATTTCATCCTAATTAATAACTTTATCATCTAACTTGTTTTTAATTAATTAGCAATAGTAATTTAAAATTGATTTATAATTTATATTATAATATTATTTATACATTGTCAAGAAAATAATTTATTTCACCCCATGCCTAAAATATGCTATAATAAAACCCATGAAAACCACTCTTTTAAAAACTACTTTTTTAAAAATATTCTTTCTAATCTCAATCCTATCCTTTAGCTTTTGCCTTGCCAATGATAATATTAAAGAATCAATGTCAATCAATGACTTTTTACTTGATAATGATTCAAAAAAATGGAAAAAATTAGACTTAAATGCGCAAGGTGTTGTTACATATAAAAATAAAATTATTTTAAATTATAATGGGGTGCCATTAAGTGATGACACCTCATTTTATGATAACGAGTTATTGATGATTATCCATGCTAATAAAATCAAACCTCGTTTTGGTTGTAATCCAAAAAATACTAAGAAAAACGGCACCTTAGGTTGTTATATTGATAACCCTGATAAATAATTAATCGGGAGTTAAAAAAAGAGCTTTTTCTTATTTTTGGTATTACCTAATGAAACAGCCGGTATTTTTCCTGTTGTTCTATTTAGTAAACCTTAATTAAATCAATTCTTTATCTATCTAAACAATAAAAATCTTAAAGCCTTATTATACATTTCATCCTAATTAATAACTTTATCATCTAACTTGTTTTAATTAATTAAATAGCAATAATAATTTAAAATTGATTTATAAATTATATTATAATATTATTTATACATTGTCAAGAAAATATTTTAATTTCACCCCATATTTAAAATATGTTATAATAAAACCCATGAAAACTACCCTTTTAAAAACCAATATTTTAAAAATATTCTTTTTAATCTCAATCCTATCCTTTAGCTTTTGCCTTGCTAAAGAAACTTATACAACCCAAGAAGAACTTAAAAAAATAGATAACGATACACAAAAATGTATCGATAAAAACTATAAAACAGATTATGACATGATGCAATGTTCTCTCAAAGGTATAGAAAAATATAATAAAGAAATAGATAGAACAATATCTGCCGCAAAAGACATGCTATCTAAAACCCAATATGAACAATTCTTAAAAACTCAAAAAGCTTGGGAAAACTTTATGAAAGAAGAGGACAATCTTTTAAAACAAACGTATGAAAAAGACTGTCCTCCATATTTGCCATGTTTAACTGCAACGGGCGATAAATATTTTTACACCAAAGAAAGAGCCGAAGATTTAAGCGGATTTTTAGGCGTATGGAAGTTGTTTAAAGAAAAAGGTGTTTTAGATGATGAATTAAACTTTGTTCCGTTTAATAATTAATCTTCTAAAATATTTTCATCTTTCATTTTTTGAATTTTTCCCGTTCTGTTTTTCCAGCCTTTGAGAAATTCTTTTTGTTTGGGTTTATCTTTAACTATATCATCATAAAAGTTATTTCTTAATTTCATATATTTATCAAAATCCCCGCCTGATTGTTGAAGAAATTTTTTCGCTCTACCTACCCCATGGTTAATAGCAGAGTCATAGTGCAGATATCTTAAATTTTTATCTTTAATTTTATCGGCACCTGAAGCCAAATAATATTCCTTGTAATAGATTTCATTTGCTTCATCTTTGGTTATATTTTTGACATCTTTTAGCGGTCTGTTCATTTTTTTATTGTAAGCGTCAAATGTTCTTTGTGTTACGCCCATATTTGTTCTTCCACCCCTATCGTTTTTATTATCGACAAAACCGCCTTCTGCTTCATGGGTATATTTTATTATTTTGTTAAAGTTTTCATCTTGTATTTTTGATTTTACATTGGAAACATTAACTTCATTGTTATTAGAAGTATCATCATATTGAGCATGAAGCTTAAAAGGAGCTTGATTATCCTGCAAATCCTTACGATTAGAATTTGCATTATCATCTTCAGAGATTTTGTCAAACATTTTCGGTTGATAAATTTCTTCTTTTTCTTTAGCTTCTTTATCGCCGGAATGTGATTTAGTTTTAGTTTCATTTCCGGGTAACGGCGCTTCGATTTTATTTGTATCTTTATTATCTTCGTTATCTTCTATATCTTCAATATCTCCTAAGTATGTTTTAACCTTATATTCATCTCCGGGTAATGGTATTTTAGAACTGTTTGTATCTTCAACTTCACTTGCTCCTCCCGTAAACAACCCCTTTCTTCTTCCCAATCCTTCTTCACTTATCCTCTTTTCTAATTCTTCGGGTGTTCTGAGCAAAATATCGGCACTTGTTGCCTTGTCGCCTAAGATATTAAGAAGTTCATCTTTTTTTCTTTGTTTTTTTCTTTTTTCATCCTCTTGTGCTCTTGTGTTGGCAAATAATGTGTTTGCTATTTCATCCGGTGACATGTGAGAGGTTGAGGTTATTCCCCCGTTTTTGAAAGTAAATTTTTTGTCATCCGTCATAGAATTATTAGATATTCCCCAAGTCATTTATTGTCCTCCTTGTATTCCTGTAAATCTTAATTAAATCAATTTTTATCTATTTAAATAATAAAAAAACTCCGTAAAGTTCAATATCCATCTTCACCCTTTAAATAAATAAATAAATCTTGTATCTTTTTTATTCATAGCCCAATTTGTCTTTTCTATTAATCAAACAGTAATTTATTTAAAATTAATTTACAAATTATATTACAATATTATTTATATTTTGTCAAGAAAAATATTTTATATTTTTAAAAATTTTAAAATTCTTAACTATCTTTATAAATTTAGCTCGCAACTAAAAATTTGTATTGTTACTTTCATTCGCTCATGCTAAAATTTTAAAAAAGTCGGCTGATAATCGCGCAGAATTGTAAAATTTTGTGAGGAAAGTCCGGGCAGTCCAAATAGCAAATTTGCTTGGGAAACCCAAGTGCCCGTGAGGGTGAGGACAGTGCCACAGAAAAGTAGAATGCTGTTTATTAACAGCGATTGTGCAACGGCGGAGTAAGAGCCCACCGCTGATATCGTGAGATATCAGGCATGGTAAACCCCGATTGACTGCAAGTTTGAATTTGTAAGAAGGTGCTATTTCCGCTCTTTTTAGAGATTACAAGAAAAAACGCATTAGACAGATGATTATCTTAATACTGAACTCGGCTTATAACCGACTTTCTGCCCTATTTTTAGGGCAGTTTTTTATTCTAAACCTATATAATTTTTTAAATTAAGCGATAAATTTTTATTTCTGCAAAGTTTTTTAAGTTTTGCAATTGCTCTTGTTTCAATTTGTCTTATTCTTTCTCTTGAAACACCATACCTTGAACCTATTTCATCAAGAGTTTTCTTTTGCCCGTTGTTATCTAAGCCATAGCGCATAATTAAAACATCTTTTTCTTTTGGATTCAATTGATTGAGCATTTTTTGAACATCTTCAAGTAAATTTTCCTGCGTAACTTTGGTGTCGGGGGTTAAATGTGTTTCATCAACAATAAAATCTGCTATTTTTGAAGTGTCGTCTTTTTGGTTGGCGGGTGTTTCAATTGAAATTGTACTTTGCGAACTTTTCATAAGAGCTACAAGTTTATTAACGGGCATATCAACTCGGGCTGCTATTTCTTCTTTTGTCGGGACTCTATTTAATTCTGTTGAGAGTTCAATTGTTGCTCTTTTTATTCTTGATAGTGTTTCAATCATGTGAACAGGGAGTCTTATCATTCTTGATTTATCAGCAATTCCTCTTGTTATTGCCTGTTGAATCCACCAGGTTGCATAAGTTGAAAATTTATAACCTTTTGAATAGTCAAATTTTTCTGCTGCTTTCATAAGCCCTAAGTTGCCTTCTTGAATTAAATCAAGAAAAGATAGGCCTCTTCCTATATATTTTTTTGCAATTGAAACAACAAGCCTTAAATTTGCATTTATTAAAATTTCTCTTGCTTTAGTTGAATGATTTTCTTTTATTTGTCTTGCAATTTCAAGTTCATCTTCAAAACTCAAAAGAGGAATTTTACCAATTTGTTGAAGGTAAATTTTAACCGAGTCATCAGATGTTATTGATTTATAGTCTTCTTGATTTCTTTGTCTGTCCTCGTCCTCATCCTCGTCTTCCTGCTGAGATGAAATTGAATTATCAATCTCTAACAGCGTTTCTTCGTCAAGGTCGTCGTATAAAAAATCGTTTTGCACTTCTTTATTCGAGTTTTGAGTTTTCATTTTATTCTCCAAGTATAGGTATTATATAATAATTTTAATTTTTTTTAAATTCCTTGTTTTTAAGCTCGATTTGTCTTAAAGCTTCGTATAGTATTACTGCGGTTGCTGCTGAAACGTTTAAAGATTCAAAATTGCTTTTAAGTTTAATTGTAAAATCTGCTTTATTTAAAATTGTTTTAGATATTCCCGAACCTTCCGAGCCCATAACAAGAGCGAAATTTATATCTGTGTAATCAATTTCATAATAATTATCTTTAGCTTGCATTTGTGTTGCAATTATCCAAAAGTTTTGTTTTTTTAATTTGTCAATACTGCTTGACAGGCTAGTTGTTTTTATAACAGGAATATGGTTAATTGCTCCCGAGGATATTTTTTCAACGGTTGAATTAACAGGGCAGCTTCTGAAATCAGATATCATAACACCGTCAAAACCTGCGGCAGCAGCAGTTCTTATAATTGCGCCGAAGTTGTGAGGGTCTGTAATTCTGTCTAAAATTACTATTCTTTTAAACCCTTCCTTTTTAATGGCAAGAAAATCTTCTAATTCCATAAATTCAACAGGGGAAACACTTGCAATTACACCTTGAAAATTTACATCATCTTCAAAGTTTTCTCTAAACTTTTGCAAATTTGTTCTTTGGAGTTGAATAGAGTTGATATTAGCCAACTCGACAATTTTTTTAAGACGATTATCAAAAGATATTCCTATTTGTATGTAAATTTTGTTAACTCTTTTTGGAGAATTTGTCAGAGTTTCGATAATCGGATTTTTCCCGTAAATTAAGCTATTTTCGCCTGTTTTTCTCATTCTTTTATCCTATTTTTTTTGTATATTATTGTAAACTATATGTTTTTTATTTTTTTATATTGTATTATAAAATTGGAGTAGAATGAATAAGATTAGAATTTTATAGAGAGATGTTAAACAGTATTATACCTTCAGGAAATCAAAAACAAATTGTCGGAATCGCTCTCACTCCGGGTATAGGCTTGGAGATGGTTATTCTCGACAAAGCAACTCATCAAATTGTAAATTACGGTCGTGAAAGAGTTGAGTATAACTTTTCAACAAGAGAAATAAATGATGCAGCTCAATTTAAGTCCGCTTTAGTCGGCTTAAAGAATGCAATGAGAATCCCCACCGGAGCACCTGCTTATCTTGTTTTACCGAATGTTTACTTTGACTTTATTGAAGTTCCTACAAACATTGTTGATGTAGAAATCAAAACGGCAATTTTATCCAGAGCGGAAGACTTCTATTTATTTAAAAAAGAAGAACCCGCTTCAGGCTGGTGCGAAGTAGCTAACACATTTGCTTCAAGTCAAAAACGTCTTGCTTATGCTTCAATTCAAAAAAGAGTTGTTGATGAATTGAAAGATATTCTCGTTGAAGCAGGCTTTAAGGTAGCCGGAATTGAAGGCGCTTATGCTGCAACGTTGAGAGGTCTTTATTTGACAGGCGCTTTGGATGATGTAATCCTGGAAGACGCAACTTGGACAGGCATGATTATTAACACAAACAGCTATACGTTGTTTCAATTTGAAGGTAAAAACCTGATAGATTATAATGAAATCCCTCTTGCTACAAGATCATTCTCGACCGAAGAAGCCTATGCTGCTATTGTTTCAGGTTCATCTCAATTATTATCAAATTATTCACCTACTAAATTATTTTTAATAAGCCAAACTGATGAAATTTGCGCTAAAATTTTGAAAAAACAAATGCAATATGATAGAGAAATTATTGCAATTGATACAAATAAATTTTCCGAAAGCCCCGTAGTTCAAGTCTTAAATGCGGTTGATTTTGATTTAGCAAATTCTGTTTCCCTGACGGCAATCGGTGCGGCTTGCATAAAGACTGATTTTGGTATGGTAATGAACATCTTAGCTGATGAAATGAATGCAAATTTAGGTATTTATTTTACTGCTAATGTTCTAGGAAGTCCGCTTGAAGTTACAAAAGAAGTTGTAATGCAAGCGGGTATTGTGATTGTCATTATATGTCTTATTGTGTTTGGCGGAATTACCGCTTTAGCTTCTTCAATCGCTGCTGCAAACGACAAACGGGCAAAGGATTTCCAAAGTCAAATTACGGAAATTGAAACTCAAATAAGCGCTTTAAGTAAAGATGAAGAGATTGTCGAAGAGGAAGAAGTTGAAGAAGTTGACATCAATGCTCTTATTGATGAAATAGCAACAGCAAATGTTTCTGCAATTAATTTTTACGATTCGATTTCTTCCGATATACCTAAAAACGTTTGGTTGACAAAATATTACAATAAAGCAGGTACAAAGCTTGCTGTTCAAGGTATAGCGGAAAATATCGGCGATATTTATGAATACTATAAAAATTTAAGAATTGTTTCTCCGCAATCCGATATTAAACTTACAGAGTTAAAAGTTATAACAGAGGACGCTAATGACAAATATTTAGCCAGTCTTGCTATTGATAAAGATGTGGATAGATTATACAGTTTTGAAATTTCCAACACTCAAATTGAGTTTAACGCTCCAAAGAATAATCAGGACGGAGGCGGTGAAGATACAAAACAGGATGATGAATCCAGTGTAATTCCAAGAGCACCAATGGAAGACCCGTCGGATCAAATGCAGCCTACGGAAGATGAGGAGTAATCGTTAAAGATGAATAACAAATTCTTAGAGGACAATATATTAATCTTATTAGTTGTTGTAGTGGTTGTAATAGGCGGTATAGTTTTTGCTTCTAAGTCTGTTCCCGCTGCTATATCAAGTTTTGATTCCGTAAAAACAAAACAAGAAAGTCTTAAGAATAAACAAAGCGAATTAGTAAAAATTCAAGAGCAAGTAAAGAAAAAGGAGCAAGAAGCGCAAGCGGGTGAAGAAGAAAGCACGGAGCAAAAACAAACAAAAAGCGGTAAAATAATTTACGAAGTATTGGAACAGCAATTCAGCCCCGAAGCTTCTTTTGGTATAATGTTTGAAAATATTTTATCAAATATTACAAACAGCGGTGTTAAAGTTAGAAAAATTGAATATAACTACAATTTAACCGATGATAAAATTGCTTCGTCGGGCGCTGTCGGCTATAATGCTTGCGAACTTTCTTTTGTTACGGTTGCTAATTATTCACAACTTCAAGCTTTCTTTAAAAACATTGCAAAAGAAAATTACTTGAGTAATATTTATGAAGTATATATTGAGCCTTATGACAGAGATAAAACAATATTAATTGCCAAATTTAAAATAAGGCTGTATACAAAAACAATTTAGCTTATTAATAAATGTTTAACTGTCGGGGTTTTATTCCCGACAGTTTTTATATATAACTTTAAATTAATGAATGGCAATACAAAATAAAAGCATATAGTTAAATATAATTAACTGAATTTATAATTTCCTGCTTTTTTTGTCTGAAGTTTTTCATCTTAATTTTTTGCGCCAAGGCTTTCAGACGGTAGTCGTAATAATCAAAAATCAAAGAATCGCTAAGCATTATTTCTTCTTTTTGATATCTTTTCTGTTGTTCACTTTTCTTCATACTTTATATATCTCTTTTATATCTTATGTATATATAAAGTATTTTTTAATGAAAAAATTGCACCAATTAATAAAAAACTAACATTTTTGTAATAAAAATTAACGAAATTGTAACAAAAATTAAAAATATAATTAATCTGATAAAACTTTTCTTTTTTTCTTGCTGTGCTTTAAGCTCTTTTTTTGTCGGTTTTTTTGGTTTTTTGTTAATTTCATTTCTTAGCTTTGTTTTTGCTTCTTTTACTTTTTGCTTTACTTTTTCTTTTGTTGGGTTTTGAGGTTTTACTTTTCTTCCACCTTTTTCTTTTTTTGGCTGTTCATGATTTGATTGTTCTTTATTTGATTGTTCTTTTTTGGGGGTAATTTCTTTTGTTTGCTCAACCTCATCTATTGCACTTTTTGCCCTTTCAATATATTTATCAACAAGGCGCATTTGCTTTTGCGGCTTCCCCGTAATTAAAAGAGTTCTATCAAATTGAAGTTTGTTTATTTTTTCATCTTTTGTTTTTGAATAAGCATAGTTTATGCTTGCTTCAAAAGCCCGCTCAAACACTTCAAGAGCAACTGTGCTTTTGATATTTTCACCATGAGCGCATTTATTTCCTTCACGTTTTATAAAAAATAAGTCGTCAATAAACTCTTTTTCTCTTACCTCTTTAATTTTATCCTTCAAGCAATTAAGAGTATCATCAAAAGTCAGACCTTCGCTTTGAGCGCCAAGAATTTGTTTTGCCATTTTTTCGGCAAAAATTCTAACCTGAATTGTTGATTGAGTGAAATATTCGTCGCAAAAAAGTTTTTGAGCGTCAACAATTGTATTAAAAAGCTCTTTATTTACATCTTTTAAAAAATCAAAATTAGTTTTCATACTTTAGCTGCTTTATTAAGTTAAAAAACTCGGGGAACGATGTATTTATGCAATCAAGACCTTTTATGGTAAGTTTTTGTTTATTTATTAAAGATAAAATATAATACGTCATTGCAAGTCTATGGTCTAAAAATGTTTCAAGAGTTGCGCTTTTATTAAAATCAACCTTGCCTTTAATTATAAAACCATCCTCTTTTTCTTTAATATCAACACCAAGAGTTGAGAACGACCGAACAATTGTTTTAATTCTGTCTGATTCTTTGTTTCTTAAATCCTGCGCATTTGATACTTCGCAAATTCCTTGCGCTTGAGTGGCTAAAAGTGCCAAAATCGGAATTTCATCAATTAACCTTGGAATTAAATCGCCCGATATTTTAAAAGGTTTAATGTTTTTGGTGTAATTAACGGTAATATCGGCGCATAATTCATTTGATAGAGTTTTTTGGTTCGATAATTCATAGTCAATTTGAGCAGTATCAAATACATTTAAAATTCCTGTTCTTGTAGGGTTTATCCCGACATTTTTAATTTTTATCGAAGAATTTGGTATAATTGCGCTTGCTGCCATAAAAAAGGCGGCAGACGAGATATCTCCCACAATTTCAATATCTTTTGGGTTGAGGTTTGATTTTTTTATTTTTGTATAATATCCTTTTTTGTCTTTAGAGCAAACTATATCAGCTCCTAAATATTTTAGCATTAGCTCTGTATGGTTTCTTGATAAGATTGGTTCATAGACAGTTGTAACATTCTCAATCCCGAGCCCTGCCAAAATTAAACAGCTTTTAACCTGTGCTGAAGCAATCGGGCTAAAGTATTCAATATTTTTTAGTTTTGTTCCTTCGATTGTCATAGGAAGTTTATTGTTATTTGAAGTAATTTTAGCGCCCATTTGCTCTAAAGGTTCAATAATTCGCTTCATCGGACGCTTAGAGAGGCTTTCATCTCCAATTAGCGTAACTTTGTAGTTGCTTCTTGCAAAAAACCCGCTTAAAAGCCTTGTTGTAGTACCGGAGTTTCCGCAATCAAGCTCTATATTTTCTATATTTGAGCTATTGGATTTAAGCGTATTTGAACTATCTAAAATAAGCTCATTTTTTGATAAAAATTCATACTTTAGCCCTAATTTTTCTAAAATTTTAAGAGTCGAAATACAATCTTCGCATAATGACAGATTTTTTATTTTAATTTTAGAATTTAATAAAAACGCCAAAATCAAGCTCCGATGAGAGATTGATTTATCGGGAGGAATTGTAATTTCGCCTTTTAGATAAATTTTATTTTCCATTTGCAAGTTCTTTTACAAAGTTTGGTACGCAAAAAGCGGCGCAATGAAGCTTTCTATTGTAAATCTTACAGGTCTTTTCAATATTTTGCGCTCTTTTTTCATCAATTTTATTATAGTCATAAGGTATTTCAACATCTTCACTGCAAAAACCCCAAGACCAGTATCCTCCGGGGTATGTCGGCATTGGACCCGTGTAGGGAGCAACATTTTTAAACACTTTTCTTAAAAGTTTATATGTTTTTTTCATGTTTTCGCTCTGACCAAAAGGGCCTTCTGTTTGAGGTGTAACAATTCCGCCTTTTTTTAGAGCACGCTTAACATTATTATAGAAGTTTTCGTTAAACAACCCTTCCCCGGGGCCTATCGGGTCTGTTGAATCAATTAAAACAACGTCATAAACATTTTCTTTATCTTTTATAAAGTCAATTGCATCTTGAATTAAAACGCTAACTTTTTTGTTATTTAATTCGCAAGAAACACTTGGGAAGAATTTTTTTGAAACATCAACCACCATGCCGTCAATTTCAACCATGTCAATATGTTTAACGCTTTCATACTTTAAAAGTTCTCTTACCGTTCCGCCGTCACCACCGCCTATTACAAGAATGTTTTCAGGATTTTTATGCGTCAGCATAGGAATATGAACAATCATTTCATGATAGAAAAACTCGTCACGCTCCGTTACCATCATTAACCCATCCAGAGTTAAAACATTTCCAAAAGCTCGAGAGTGAAAAACATCAACTTTTTGGAAGTCAGATTTATTTGAAAATAAATCTTTATCTTTTTCAATAGCTATTCCAAACCCTTCAGGGGTAATTTCATGGTATAATTCAGTCATTTTAATTCCTTCTTTTTGCTTAAACTTATTTTATAATTATACAAAAAAATCAACTATTTTGTTATAATTATTTTAATGAAAAGTAAAAACAAAATATTAGATTCAATCGAGGAGTTTATAGCCCTGCCTTTGTCAATTTTAAAAAACAGGGTTATTCAAATAACAGGTTTTAAATCTGATTTTGTTTCATCGAAATCAATTGATATTGAGCTATCTGACGATACAATTCATATTAACTGTATAAATTCAGAAAATGCTTATAATATTTTAAGCAGTGTGATTTTTAAACGCCAGCAAAGAAAAAAAGCGCTATTAAAACAAAAAGAAGAAGAAAATAAAAAAAACGAAAACGCAGTTCTGTTGAAGAATTAGGTCTTTTGTTTATGGTTTATGGTTTTGAAATTTTTAAAGTATGAAGTATGAAGTAAAAATAAAACTTACTTTATGCTTGGTTTTTAATGGTTTATAGTTTATAGTTTTGAAAAAATGAAAGTATGAAGTATTAAGTTGGTAATCAATTTTTATTAGTTTATACTTTATGGTTTTGAAATTTTTAAACTATGAAGTATGAAGTAGTAAAAACCTTTAGTGATTGACTTTTTATACTTCATACTTTATACTTTTAAAATAATAAAAGCGTGAACTATAAAGTTATGAAAAAACTCTTATCACAAGCCAAAAAAAGCAGATTAAACCTGATTAAATTACTCAAAGTTAAAGGTAATAAAATTGAGCTTATAAATTGGCTCAAAACCGAACTTGCATACACCTCTAACGCTATTGAAGGCAACACCTTAACAAGAAAGGAAACCCAACTTGTAATTGAGCAAAATTTAACTTCATCCTCAAAACCTCTAAGAAACTACATTGAAGCGGTTAACCATGGCAAAGCTTTTGATAAGGTTTTAGAGCTTGTTGAAAATAATTCAAATGTTGATGAAAGAATAATGCTTGATATACACAGAATTATTTTAATCGGCTTAGATGATATTAATGCAGGTTTTTACAGAAATTACAGAGTCAGAATATCAGGCTCAAGCGTAATTTTACCAAACCCGATAAAAGTTCCGCAATTAATGACAGATTTTTACAATTGGCTTGAAGAAAATATTGATAGCGAACCTCAAAGCGCTATTGAAGCTCATTTAAAATTTGTTTCAATACATCCTTTTGCTGATGGCAACGGAAGATGTGCAAGGCTTTTAATGAATTTATTGCTGCTTAAATATAAATATGCACCTATAATCATAAGACCAACGGACAGGAAAAAATACCTTAATGCCATTGAAAACTATCAACTGAAAAATGATTATGAAACATATTTAAAATTTATGTTAAGGCTTTTAAATCGCTCGTTTGATTTTATTATAAATATGCTTGAACCTAAAGAAATTAAAACCGAAGGTAAGCTCTTAACAATATCAAAATATGCTGAATATAAAGGAGTTCCAACTTCAACAATAAGATATTGGGTAAAAATCGGAAAAATTAAACCCACAAGCTATACCGATTCAGGCTATATGCTTTTTCAAAAAGACTGAAAGTAAAGCTATACTTTAAAATTACCATTTGTTTAAAATTAAAAGTGTCGCTTTATATAAATTATATAAAGCGACACTTTTTTAAACTTTTAAAATTTATTACTTATCATCAAGTGCTGCAACACCGGGAAGGATTTTACCTTCAATAAATTCTAAAGAAGCTCCGCCCCCTGTTGAAACGTGAGTGAAATCTTCAGCTTTGCAGAATTTTTTTGCTGCTGAAACACTGTCTCCGCCGCCTATAACAGATGTTGCGCCGTTTTTAGTAGCTTCAACAATTGCTTCAAGCACTGCTTTTGTACCTTGCGAAAATTTCGGGTTTTCAAAAGCACCGACAGGTCCATTCATAAGAATTGTTTTTGATGATTTTAATACATCAGCAAATGCTTTTCTTGAATCCATACCTGCGTCAACCCCTTCAAATCCGTCAGGGATTTCATTAATCTTAGTAAATTTGTTTTCGCCATTACCTGAAAAGTCGTTTGTAACAAGAACATCTGTTGCCATAACAAGCTTAACCCCTTTATCTTTAGCTTTCTTTTCAATGGCTCTTGCTACATCTAATTGGTCATCTTCGCAAATTGAATTGCCGATTTTTCCGCCGTTAGCTTTAACAAAAGTATAAGCCATACCGCCACCTATAATCATGTTATCAACCTTATCAAGCAAGTTTTCTAAAACACCGATTTTGGATGAAACTTTAGCACCGCCAACAACGGCTGTAAATGGTCTGGTTGGGTTATCTAAAGCTTGAGATAAACATCTGATTTCTTTTTCCATTAATAAACCCGATACAGCCGGTTTTAAAACTTTAGCAAGTTTAGCTGTTGATGTGTGGTTTCTATGAGCTGCACCAAATGCGTCGTTAACATAAAAATCGCCAAGTTTTGCAAGCTTGTTTGCAAAAGTCATATCATCATCTTTTGCTTCTTCTGCTTTATAGTATCTGATGTTTTCTAAAAGTGCCACTTGACCGTCTTTTAAATTTTTAATCATATCGGGGGCATCATCAACATCAGGGATAAACATTACTTCTTCATTGAGCAGTTTTGACATATATTTTGCAACGGGTGCAAGAGTAAATTCAGGGTTCTTTTCTCCTTTGGGTCTACCTAAGTGAGCCATTAGAATAATTTTTGCACCTTTGTCTTTTAAAAAGTTTAAAGTAGGTAAAATCGCCTGTATTCTAGTGTCATCAGAAACGTTTTTATTTTCATCAAGAGGAACGTTAATATCAACCCTTACAAGAGCTTTTTTTCCTTTGATGTCACCTAAATCTTTAATAGATTTTTTCATAACAAACTCCTTATCTTGTTTAAACATAAGTTAATTTTAAGATAAAGAAGATTATTGTTCAATAAATTATTTTTTTATAAAAAAGTTTTTAATTGCTTCTAAAAAATCTAAAATTAAATTTTTAATAATCGTAAAAAAGCTTTGGTTTTGAATTTCATCTTCAACATTTTCACGCTCAAAAGAATCTTCAGGGTAGTCTTTTGTAAAAGTAAGAATTTCTTCTTTTTCTTCTTCTGGGTTTCTGCTAAAATAGCCCGTATTACCGCCGCCGCCCGAGCAAGTCTTTGCGCTGGCTTGAACACTTGATAAATTATTTCCGAAATTTACATCAAATGACATTGGGGAGAACCTTACCTTTTTCTTCTTTCTACTATAATTATAACACTATTTACAAAATTTTACAAGTGTAGTTTTTTTAATAACTATGGCTTTTTTTAAAATTTTGATTTAGAATAGATATATGGATAATAATAAAACAGTACTATTTGACCCGGGATATGCACCTTTGGTTATAGATTCTTTAGGTCAGATTGGTTATACGTACTATATATTTAACGCTTCAAGTAATCTAAAAGCAAAAAGGCTTAATTTTCCTCATGTAATGAGAAAGTTTGAAAATTTAATCCAAACAAACATTGCTTTTTATCTTGGTTGTTTGATGTGGGCAGCATATATTAAACAGTTTAAAGACTATCAAATTGAAGGTAATAAGCTTTTGGGCGAAGTTTGCGAGCAAAAAGAATACACGGGCGAGCTGGATTTTTTAATTGATTTTCTTTCAAATATACTTCCAAAAGATTCAAAATATTACATAAACAAAAATTATGAAGCACCGAAAGAATATATAAACATCCTTGAAACATACAAAGAACTTCTTATTTTAAACGAAGGTTTTATTTACTGCGATAATACCGATAAAATTAAACTTCCGAAAAAAATTAAAAAAATTACCAAAGAAAATCTTAAAAAAATTTATAACATTATTCAAGAAGCTATAAAAAATTCAGATATTAATTCTTTGCAAGAAGGCTATAAACTGATATTTTAACTTTTTTTAACTACAAAACCAAATGTAGAGGAATTATCTTTTTTTGATTCTGCAATGATATCCCAGCTATGCGCTTCGATTAGTTTTTTTGCAATGTTTAAATTTAAACTCATTCCGAGTTGGTTAAAGTCGCATAAGTTTTTTTTATCTTCAAAAAGACTGCTGATTTTTTCTTTTGTCATATAAACAGACTTATTCTTTGCGCTGAAGGAAATTAAATCTTTATTTTCGTTTATCGTAATTTCTATGTTACTGTTTTCAAAGCCGCTTGTAATAGAGCTTGCAAGCAAATTGGAAATAATTTTTTGAATAAGTTTTTTATCGGCATTTAGTTTAATATTTTTATCTTTATTTGTTTTAATAATAATATTTTGTTGTTTTTCTTTTGCAAAATTTTCAATCGAAGATAAACAATCTTCAATTTGTTTAACTATATCAACATTTTCAAGTTTTAATTGCGGTTTTTGTAATTCATATTTTGATAAAAAAATTGTATTTGAAACAATATCAACTAAAAATTGATTGGAATTGAATATTTCCAAAAGTACCTTCTTTTGCTCGTGAGAAATTTCTCCTACTTTGTTATTGATAATTAAAGAAAGCATTTGATTTTGGGCTAAGAGCGGAGTTTTAATATCATGCGAGAGAATGCAGGTATATTTATTAATTTCATTTTGAAATTTTTGATTATATTTAGAGTGCAAATTTTTTAGTTTATCTTTGTACTTTCTGAGTATTCTTTTTTTAAAAAACATTTTTAAAAATCCTATATTAAAATATCTTGGCTCTGACAGCTTTAACTGCTGCTTGTACTCTGTCGGTTGCGGAGAGTTTGTTTAAGATTTTACCTACATGAGCTTTAGCAGTGTTAATTGATACCACCATCTCCTGCGCTATTTGCGAGTTGGTTTTGCCTTCTATTATCAGTTTTAGGACTTCCATTTCTCTTTTTGTGAGATTGTTTTTTATGTTTTTTTCCGTGTATAAGTTGTCTAAATCGCAAGCTTCTGGTCTGGGGATGGCTGAAAATATTGCTTGGGCTATATTTAAATCGAGTATAATTTTACCGTTTATAGCCATATCTATTATTTTTTTAATGTTAAAATTTTTATTATCCTTTAAAACATAGCTGTATGCACCACATGAAAGAGAAGCGAGAATCCTTTCTCTGTTTTGATGTGATGTAAAAATAATTACTTTTGTATTGGGATATTTTTCTTTTATAATCTTTGTTGCTTCAATTCCGTTGATGTCGGGTAATTCAATATCCATCAAAACAATATCGGAGGGCTGTTTTTCCATGTTTTCAAGGCATTCTTTTGCTGATGAAAAATCTCCCAAAATTTTAAAATTATTGTCGTTTTCAAAAAGTTTTCTGCTCGATATTCGAGTTAGTAAATAATCGTCAACTATATATAAAGTAACGGGATTCATAGCAGCTTATTCCTTAACTTCTCCAAGGCTATGATATAAAAATTACATTTTTTTGTACATTGCCTAGTCGGGCAATAATTAATCAGTTGAGCGAATTTTTATGTATGAAATTTAATTTAACTTTTTGATTGTATAATTCAAAATCGTCAGGAAATTTTTTTAACCCCGATTCAATTGTTTTAATTGCGCTATCAATTCCTTTGATGTTAAAATTTGCTTCAGATAAGTCAATGAAATCAATAGCTTTTGCGGGGCGTGATTTTTTAATCTGCTTTAGCTGAGTTATTGTTTTTTCTTCATTGCCTTGTAATTTGTATAATTCATATAAATAATATTTATATAATATTCTGTTTTTGTCAAGGTTATTAATTTTTTCAAAATATTTTAAAGATAAATTTTTGTCTTTAAGCTTTATATAGTTTTTAAAGTACAGTTCATTAACTTCATCGTCAAATATTGACTTATAGCTCATTTGTTCAAGATTTGATAAATCTTTTAAAGAATCGGCATAATGAGAACAAATATGGTTTAATTTAGCGCTTTCAATATAATAAGAAGGATTTTTTTCTTTTTCTATGGCGCAAGAGATAAATTCTAAAGCTTCTTCGTAACTTCCCTGTTTAGCGCAGATTTCAGCAAGCAAAAAAGATACTTCGCTTGTTTCAGTGTTAAGCGTTGTAATTTTTCTTATAAGCTTCATTGCTTCTTGAGTGTTTCCTGTTTCAATCAAAGAGTAAATATAGCCAAAATATGCTTCGTACATATTGCTATCGGTATTAATCAAAATATTAAAATATTCTTTTGCTTTATGATAGTCCTTATTCTCAAGAGCCGCATTCCCTAAAGCCAGAAGCAATTGTTTATTGTTTTGGTTAATTTTATAAGCTTTTAAGAGAGTATTTGAATAATTTTCATTATCGTTTTTAATTTTATAAATTTTTGCCTGATTTAAAATATTTTGAAAATTATTTTCGCTTTTTTTATCAATTAAAATAATTTCTTCTTGAGCTAAATTTAAATCATTATTTTTAATATATAAATCTGTGAGAAAAATTCTTTCATCAATGTCATCATTCTCTTCAAGATATTTTTTTGTTTTTTCTATTGCACTTTTAATATCTCCCTTGTAATATGCTTCAAGAGAATACATTTTGTTTAATTCCTTCGGAGTTTTTGGAATTGTTGTAATATTAAGCTCTTTAGCTAAATTTGTATTCAAAAGACCGTTGTTATATATTATAGCTTTTGTTAAAAGCTCACAGGCTTTTTTGTCGTCATTTTGAATTTTGGCTATCCTTGCTTTGATAAAATATGCGCTTGATGATTTCGGATTTAACTTTAACATCATATCCGCATACATATCCGCTTGTTTAATATCTCCGTTTTCAAAATACATTGATGACATGTCAAAATAATCTTCAAGAGTAGAATCATCAACTTCGCTAAGGGTAATTTTTTCAACATTTCCGTCTTTAAGCGCTAATTCATAAGAGGTTTTAAAATTAATCTCTGCTTTTTCTTCGTCCTTCAAGGCTAAATTAGCTAAAGCATAGTAATAGTAGCCTTCTTTATCGTTAGGATTGTTGTTTATGTAGCTTTCAAGATAAACTTTAGCATCTTTATATTTTTTTTGATTATAAAAATCAATCCCATGCTGAATATTCCAAAAAACGCTTGCAAAGTTCTTGCCTTGAAGCGATAAAAATAATAAAAATATTATTGTTAAAGTTTTTTTATTTAAAAAGTTAATCATAAAATCTTATCAACCGCTTTTTTAACATCTTCAAATACTGCTTCAATCTCTTGATTAGCATTAATCACCTTTATTCTTTGCGGATATTTCTTTGCCAGTTGAAGATAGCCTTCTTTTACCTTTTTATAAAACTCCGCCCCTTCTTTTTCCAGCCTGTCTTTTGTTGAGCCGAGCCTTTTTTCAAGAGTTTCAATATCTGCGTCAAAAAGAAGGGTTAAATTTGGTTCAAGGTTATCTGTTGCAATTCTGTTTAAAAATTCGAGTTCACTTGTGTCAATTCCTCTTGCACAACCTTGATAAGCAAGGGTAGAATCGCAAAAACGGTCGCATAAGACAATTTTACCTTCATCCATACTCTTTTGAATAACCGTTTTGCAATGCTGCGCTCTATCGGCTAAATATAAAAAGGACTCGCAAATATCCGCTACATAGCCTTCATAATGCAGCAAAATTTCTCTTAATTTTTTTCCGATATCAGACCCGCCCGGTTCAAGAGTTGTAATTGTATTATATTTTTTTTCTTTAAGATATTTATTTAACAGGTTCATCTGGGTTGTTTTACCGCACCCGTCGCACCCTTCAAAAGTTATAAAAACTCCTGCTTTTTTTGGCTTTTGTCCTGTTTGCTCTTTTATTATAGCGCTTTCCATACTTTTCCTTATGTTTTGATACATATTATATTATAACAATCATCAGCCAAATTTTTTAAAAAAATATATTCTTTTACATTTCTTTAGCTAAAATTGTTCTAATTATTTTACAATTAAAAACCCGATATAGATAATATAGATAATTGTAAAAATATACCCATGTACTCTTGATAAAACATGTGTTTTAAATGTACATAAAAATAGTGCAGCAACAGCTAAAAGAGCAATTAAACCGTCAAAAAGAAAGGCTCTGTCAAAAGCTATCGGATGAATTAAAGTACTTAAACCCAACACAAAAAGAATGTTGAATATATTTGAACCTACAATATTGCCGATTGCAATATCCGATTGCTTTTTAAGTGCTGCAATAACGCATGTTACAAGCTCGGGCAGGCTTGTTCCGATTGCAATAACCGTTAAACCTATAATTCTATCGGAAATATTAAGCCTATGAGCAATATCAACGGCGCTATCAACCGTGAAATTACTTCCATACACCAAAGCCAAAAGCCCGCCGATTACAAAAAGAAGAATTTTAAACATTCCCATAGGTTTAATTTCATCATTCTGTTCGTTGTTATTTTTTGCAATTTTAAAAAGATAAACAAAAAATAAACCGAAGAAAGCAAGCAAAATTAAAGCGCAATACCTGTTAATAGAGTGAAAATAATATCCTAGGGCGCACACTAAAACCGTTATAAAACCCACAAAAGGAATTTCATATTTAATTGTATTTTTTTGAATTGTAAGTGCACAAATTGAAGAAGTTACCCCTAAAATTAAAAATATATTTGCAATATTGCTTCCTAAAACATTACCTATTGCAACACCGTTCGCCCCTTTTAGAGCGGAAACAATACTCACGCTTGCTTCAGGCGCACTTGTTCCCATTGCTACAATTGTTAAACCGATTATAATTGAGGGAATTTTAAATTTTTGAGCAAGAGCGCAAGCCCCGTCAACAAAGAAATCTGCCCCTTTTGTAAGCATTATAAGCCCGAGTATTAATAATAGAATGCTTAATAACATTATTCTTCCTCCGATTTTTTATTATTATAATCCGAGTTGGTGTCAAGACTCAAGCTTTTTTCAAGGTAATTTTTTGCATAAATAAGCTGTGAATCAATGTTATTAATAAAATCTCCATGGCTTAAATTAACGTTATAATCGGGTTGAATGCCTTTTTCGTTAATATCTGCGCCTTTTGGAGTTAAGTATCTTGCAATTGTTAAATTCATTCCTGATTTATTGGGAAGCGAATAAACTTTTTGTACAAGTCCTTTGCCAAAAGTGCTTGTGCCGACTAAAACAGCTCTGTTGTTGTCATGAAGAGCTGATGATAAAATCTCGGAAGCGGAAGCGGTTGAAGAATCAATCAAAACAACCATCGGATTATCGTAAATACAGCCTTCGTTATTGGCATTATATACGTTTTTCTTTCCCTGACGAGCAATAACATTAACAATAGTACCTTTATTCATAAATAAATTTGAAATTAAAATTGCATTCTGAAAAAGTCCGCCCGAGTTGCCTCTCAAGTCAAGAATTAAACCTTTTGTATCTTTAAGCTTGTTTAGTGCAATTACAAATTCTTTAGATGTATCAAGCCCGATAAAGCTTGAAATTCTGATATAGCCTATGTCATCGGTTAATTTTTTATATTCCGTTGTTTTTACTTTAATTTCTTCTCTTTTGATATTTTTGGTTAATTTTTCAGATCCCCTTAATATTTCAAGTTCAACGGATGAATTATAATCCCCCCTGATTAGCTGTGCGGCTTGATATATCGATTGTCCGTTCATATCAACCCCGTTAATTTTAAGAATAATATCCCCGGGCATAATTCCTTGATTGTGCGCAGGTGCGTTTTCTATAACGTTTATTATATAAATTTTTCCCGATATTGAAGCAATATTAATCCCGATGCCGTATAATTTTGAATTAATCGCATTGTTTTGCTGTGAAAACTCTTCTTCCGACATAAACTTTGAATAAGAATCATCTAAACTTGCAAGCATTGAATTAATTGCAACATAAGCGTCTTGTTGAGTTTTAATTTGATAGAGATATCTTTTTTTCCATTTTGACCAATTTTGCTTGTTTAGCGAACTGTCGTAATAATTCAGTTTAATTATCTGCCAGGCATTTAAAAAAAGTTCTCTGGGTGCAGCTTGTTGACTATTAATTGTTCCGGAGTTTGAAAGAGCATTAATTCGCTCTATGCTTCTTGCGTCATTGTTTTTATCATTGATGAAAAATAACACTAAACCTGCAAGAATAAGAACGGCTATATGTTTTAATTTTGCTGTATCGATATTTTTAAGCTTCATTTTTTGTCTTTTATTCCGTCGGCAATAAGTCTGTAACCGCCCCCGTAAATTGTTTGAATATATTTGTTTTTTCTTGAGGAAATTTTATCAATCTTTGATCTTAAATGTGTTATATGAACTCTTATTGTATCAATATCATCGTTTTCATCATAGCCCCAAACCTCTTTTAAAAGAGTGTTTGAAGAAACCATAGAACCTTCGTTTTGCATTAAGACATTTAAAATATCAAATTCAATCGGTGTTAGTTGAGTTTGTTTGTCGATAATCTGTACACGATATTCTTCAGGCATGAGGGTAATATCGCCTTTTGTCAGAGTTTCTTTAACTCTTAGAGAATCCGACTCTTTCCCCGAACGATTTAAAAGCGCAATAACACGTGCTTTTAATTCTTCGATTTCAAAAGGTTTTGTTATATAATCGTCAACGCCCGAGTTAAAACCTTCAAGCTTATTATTCAGCTCGGATAGTGCCGTAAGCATAATTATCGGTGTTTTTGAGATATTTTCGCTGTTGCGGATTTTTTTTGCAACATCATAACCGCTGACATTACCCATCATAACATCTAATATTACAAGAGAGGGCTCTTCCTGTTTAATTAAAGCAAAACCTTTTATAGGGTCTGTTGAATACAAACACTTGTAGCCCATAAGTTCTAAATTAACCTTTATAAGCTCGCAAATTGCTAAATCATCATCAATAATTAAAATAGTATTCATATTGAAATTTTATAACTAAAAGTGTTTTGAGTAATAAAAGATTAAAAAATGTTAAAATTTTTTATAAAATAGTAAAAATTTCCTCTTGTATGTTTTTATGATATAGTGTATAGTAATTTTGCAGTACTAAAAAATAAATATAAGGGGGAATATGAATTGGCAATAATGACACCTATGGCTACAAACTCAATTGATAAGAGTACCTGTCAATATTTAGGAAGACACATTTTAGCAGAATTTTTTGAATGTGATTCCAATGTTTTAAATAATCCAAAATTGGTTGAGAAATATATGTTGGATGCTGCTCTTGAATGCGGCGCTACTGTTGTTAATAAATGTTTTCATTTATTTGCGCCCCATGGAGTATCGGGAGTGGTGATTATATCGGAAAGTCATTTGGCAATTCATACTTGGCCCGAATACGGTTATGCGGCTGTTGACTTGTTTACTTGCGGTGAACAGTGCGATCCTCGAATATCTTATGAATTTTTAAAAGAAAAATTTAATTCAAAAGACGCTAAATTTACTCAATTAAACCGTGGTTTGATGAACTTAGAATCAAAACTTGAACATAAACCGTTTATGGTGTCCGAGCAATTCTAATTTTAATAATACAGCTTGTAAATCTATGCAACAAGAAGTTAAAATCAGAAAAATGACCGTTGATGATGTTGATGAAATTCTTCAAATCGAAGAATTATGTTATGGCGCTCATCATTGGTCAAGAGAGTCTTTTTTGACGGAATTAAGTAATAGAATTTCATCTTATAAATGTGCGCTTGTTGATGATAAATGCGTTGGTTATATGGGTATATGGAAAATTGTAAATGAAGCTCATATAACAAATTTATCAGTTCATCCCGATTATCAAAACCAAAAAATTGCGCATAGGCTGCTTCTAAACTCGATTGACGAATGCTACGGGGAAAAAATAAAATTCATAACCCTTGAAGTTAGAGTATCAAACGAAAAAGCAATATATCTTTATGAAAAGTTTGGTTTCAAATCCCTTGGTGTAAGGAAAAAATATTACCAGAATAATAATGAAGACGCTCTTATAATGTGGAGTGAGAATATTTTTGATACAAAGTATAAAGATTTATATAAAAAAATAAGAACAAGTATTTAAAGTTATGATTTATGCTTTGGCGCAAAAGGGACTTAAATTATTATATTTAATTAATAAAAAAATAGCATAAATTTATGCTATTTTTAAATTTTGATTGTTTAATTTTAAATTTAAATTTATTGAAATTTTAAAATTACAACCATATTATAAACAGCGTTGCCGATTATGTATATATAAACACACATTATAGCTAACGTTAAATATTTTTGAAAATCGCCAAACACGATTAAATTGTTTGATTTTTTCATTTGTACATAGTCGGTAAATTCTTTGTGATAGGGTTGTTCGGGAAGTCTTGTTTCTAAGTATTCCAATACTTTTGCATACTTTACTTTGATAAGCATTTGATAAGAGTCAATGTTCATCCACCACATCATTGAAGCAAAGAAACCTATTATTCCAAGTACAATTGCAGGAGCATATTGCGGTGTTAAGGTACTTATTAAGTATGTTGTAACAAGATTTATAATATTTAAAACCAAATAAAATTTATTTGTGGAAAAGTGTCTGTCTATAAATTTTTCTTTAGCATCGGAATATATTCTGTATTGTTCTAATATTAAGAATTTTTCATCATTTGCATCCATAAAAATGCTCCTTTCATAGAATAAAGTTTATCATAATTTGAGTAATTGTATTTAATATAAAAGGAGGATTTTGCATAAAAAAATGGGGTATAACCCCAATTCGCATACTAGCCGAAGCATTAACAACACCTTAATAATACCTTTATTTGAAGAAAAAATAAAGGTATTATTAAGAAATGTAATACAAATGATGTATTTGAAAAATAGTAATATTTTGCCATGTCAATTTGACTTAAAAGCGCTCAATATCTTATAATTCAAACTTATATTCTTCAGGTGCCACAACTACAATAAGTTTAGGCGCTTCAAGTAAATTTTGTGCCATTAAACTTATATCTTTAGCTTTGGTATTAAAAATATCCTCCAAAAACCTTTCGTTATAGTCAAGCCCTAAACCCATCATAAAATTATAACCTTGAACGGAAGCAATCTGCGAGTTATTTTGTGTAAAGTATTTCATTCTGCCTGAAATATTTTCTTTTGCTCCTTTTAGTTCAACTTCATCAGGCGGCAGAAGCGCAAGCTTTTCAAGCTCATCTTTAAAACCATCCAGTGATTTTTGAATATTTTTTGGAGTTGTTCCAATGTACATATTAAAAATGGCACTATGTAAAAGGGTTTCATATTGGCTTCTAACGTTATAAGCAAGCCCCTGTTTATCTCTTAAATTAACAAATAATCTGCTTGATAAGCCTGATGAACCCAAGATATTATTTAATAAGCTATATTTTGCGCACATTTCACTTTTGAAAGAATCGACAATCCAACCTTGAATAACTTGTGCTTGTGAAGCGTCATTTTTTGATATCCAAACAAGTTCATCTTTTTTGATGTCGTTTTTAAAAATATCTTCAATTTCGCAATTTGTATCAATTGATTTCATAAAAGAAAAATTGGTGCAAAAATAATCAATAATTTTATTATCGTCATCAAAATCTCCCGCAATGACAATTGCTTTTTGCGAGTTTAAAAGCTCTTTATGAGCGCTTATTATATCTTCTTTTGAAATTTTATCCAAATCTTCTAAAATTTTAGTATGAGTAGAAGAATAAGGGTGTTCTTTAAAAAGATTTTTAACAAAAGAATCTGTTAATTTCATCTTAGGGTTATCTAAATCGGAAATAATTTCACCTTTGAGCTTATAGACTTCTTTTTCAAAATCGTCAAAAGTGGAATTTAAAAGTAAATCCTTAGATAATTCCATTGCTTTATTAAAATCTTCCTTCATAAAAACAAGGCTTGCTTTAATGTAATCTTGCTTGGACTTGATTGATATATCAATACATTCGTTTTCAAATTCGTCAGCTAATTGTAAGGCTGTATATTTCTTTGTTCCTTGAAGCAAAAGTCTTGCCAGGAGACTATTTATTCCATAGTATTTTTCTTTTTTGTTTGTCTTAAAAAACAGGCAAACACTTGTTCTTGGCGTCATCGGAGCTTTTTTTAATAAAATATTAATACCTTCTTTATTATAATGTTTCATTAATTTTCTCCTTTAGCTAAAAGCAGACTTGTTGATACCATTGAAGATTTTAAATATTTTTTTGCAATATTTTGAAGATACTCACAATCAATTTCATCAAGGGTTTTTAAATAGTTGTGGGCTTGGGTTATATCACCCGCAACAGTTACCCAATAGCCGATTGAGTCGGCAATATCGCAAACCATTTCGGAGTCTGTTGCAAAATTAACAAGCGCTCTTTTTTTTGCTTTTTTCAATTCATCTTCTTTAATTGTTGATAAATTATCAAGTTCTTTTTTTAATTCATCAATTACAATATCTTTTTTATCTAAATCAAAATTAGCTTCAATAAAGAAGTTATCACCGTCTCTAAATTGATAATGACAGCTCTCAAGCTGGTAATAATAGGGTTCTTTTTGCTTTTCAACAAGGTTTGAATAGAGCCTTGAGCTTTTACCGTCCCCTAAAATTGTTGATAATAAATCAAGAGCAATTGTTTCTTTAAGATTTTTAGCGCTGTCGCATAATGCTCCCATCATCAAATAGCCCGTATTAACTTCCGCATAATCAACAACCGTTGTCGGGTTTTGAATTTTGAGCTCGGGAATTTGTTTATCGGATTTACATTTTTCGATATTTGAGTTGTCTTTAAATATAAAATTTTCTTGAATTAATTTAACGACATCTTCTTCAACAAAGTCACCAACAACAATTGTAGTAATATTTTCAGGTGTATAAAAAGTTTTATAATATCTCATAATTTCTTCTTGAGATATATTTGCAATTATTTGTTTGGTTCCTATTACTTCTCTTTTGTAAGGGTGCGATTGATACATAATTGAATTAATGTTTTTATAAACCCTTCTCCAGTTATTATCTTCACCCATTTTTATTTCTTCAATTACAACATAGCGCTCTCTTTTATCTTTAGGTGCAACACCATCAGGATTAAACGCACAGCCGATTTCATCTTTGGGAAATAGTGCATCAACCATCATATCTGCGTGCATTTCAAGAGCCAATTTATAATGTTCTTTCGGAATGTTTATATAATAAAAAGTATAGTCTTTCCAAGTGGCAGCGTTAATTATACCGCCTTTTTGCTCCATTGTTCTATCAAAAACACCTGCTTTATGTTTTGTTGTTCCTTTAAAAAGCAAATGTTCAACAAAATGCGATACTCCGTTATTTTCGGAGTTTTCATTAATTGAGCCTGTTTTTACCCAAGAGCTTATATTAATCATAGGACTGTCTTTATAAGCTAAAATTGCCTTATGACCGTTTTTGAAAGTATAAACGCTTAAAGGTTTTTCTAAATACGGGAATTCAATATTCTCTTTTTTTAATATTTCAGCCATAATTTTATCCTCTTTGACTAATATCCGCTCTAAGAGTTTTAGCGCCTTTTAGATAGATATGTTTAATTTCTTTTTGAGTTTTTGTCGTATTAATATTTAAAAGTATTCTAAGACACATTTTTAAACTGTCTTCAACGTTAAGCTCATGATAGCACATCATTGCAACATTTTGAAACCCGCACTCTAAACGAGCGTATTTAGCGGGAAAATCTGCGTTTAAATCATCAGTCAGAGTAAAAATTGCAAAAGAAATATCTTCAATATTTACTTCATTTGCTTCAAGCATTTTATTCAAAAGCTCAACGGTTGCGTTTTTTATATCTTCTTTAGTATTATTTTCAAGCGTTATTGCGCCTCTAAGTCCTCTTGATACAATTTGAGTCATTATTTAAAAAAAGCTCCTTTTTGAACTCTTGCCCCTCTTATCCAGTCAATTGAGCTCATCTCACCTTTACCTTCGGGTTTTACTTTGATTATTTTAAGGGCATTATTGCTACCGCTATTGTTACCGCTATTACCGCCGTTATTACCACATTTTACTATAATTCCGTCTTTTAATATGTCGATTATCTCTCCGCTTGAGCCTGCTGTAGCGCTATAAGGTTCAGTTGATAAGATTTTTATAATTTTATTATCAAAAGTAGTATGATTAGTGTTAATTTGATACATGCCTCTGATTTTATTATGGAGATAATTTGCGTCTTTTGACCAGTCAATAACTTTATCTTCTTTTTTTAATTTTTTTGTAAATGTTGCTTTTGTTTCATCCTGTTTAGTCGGTTTAATTGAATTATCAATAAGACCTTTTAGGGTTTTATCAAGAAGAGCAGGACTTTTGGAAGATATTATTTCCATAAGCTCAATAACATTCATATTTGGCGTTATTTCAATACTTTCTTGAAGGCAAATATCACCTGCATCTAATTCAAGCACTGTTTTCATTGTTGTAATACCCGTTTTAGCTTCACCATCTATTATGCTTTGAGCTATCGGGTTAGCACCTCGATATTTAGGCAGCAAGCTGGCATGCAGATTTATTGTAGCATATTTTGGTATATCAATAACTTCTTGCGATAAAATTTGACCAAAAGCAAAAGTTATAAAAAAATCGGGCTTTAGTGCTTTTAATTTTTCGATTATGGAATTATCTTTTGATATTTTATCAGGTTCAAAAACAGCGATATTATTTTCTTTTGCAAGTTTAGTTATATTTCTTTCGACAATTTTTTTACCTCTGTTTTGCGCTTTGGCTTTTTGTGTAACTAAAGCTAAAACCTCATAATCAGATGAATTTATAAAATATTTAAAGCTTTCAAGAGCAATATCAGGTGTTGCAAAGAAAACAATTTTTATTTTTTTTTCGCCCTCTAGCATTCTTCCTGCTCTTTTCTTTGTTTCTCAACAAGGTCAGGGTGTTCTTTTTCAAATTGAACAATCTCAACTTCTAAGAAATCTTCATCAATTAATTTATCTTCTTCAATTGAAGGAAGATTATATTTTGCTAAAACCTCATTAGCTTCAAAACGATTTCTGCAATGGTCGATAAAGAGTTTACCGTCTAAATGGTCAAATTCATGCTGAATGGCTCTTGCTAAAAGCTCTCCATCTTTTGCTTCTTTAACAAAAGGTCGTCCGTTCATATCAAGCGCTTTAATCATAATATTTTTATATCGTCTAACGTTAGTATAGGCTTTGGGAAAGCTCAAACATCCTTCGTAGCTGTTTATTGCACCTGATTTTTTAATAATTTTGGGATTAATAAAAACCAAAGGGTCAATAGGGCCTTTCGGGTCGGATACGTCAACAACAAATATTCTTAAGTTTTCGCCAACCTGCGGAGCAGCTAAACCGACTCCGTTTGCACTATACATTGTTTCAAGCAAATCAGTCACCAGAGTTTTAATTTTTTTTGAAACCTTGCTTACTTCCTTTGATTTATTTCTTAATATCGGATTTCCATATTCAATAATTTTTAAGATAGACATAATTTAATATTAACATAACTTGGTTATCTAAACAAATTAAAAAGTTTAAAAAAATAAATTGCACAAATTAAAATTAGATTATAGAATAGTATTAAAATATAGTTTAGGGGAGTTGTAAAAATTGGCATTTAATATAGATGAACTTTTAACAAAGGCGCATAAAGTTCAGGCTTCAGATATACATATAAATTGCAATAAAGTACCGTCGCTTAGAATTAACGGAGAAATTTTTAAAATTCAAACAGATGTTATAACCCAAAATGACGTTCAATCAATTATTGATAAAACTCTCCCTAAGGAATATAAACAAACGCTGGCAATTGCAAAAGATATTGACTACACTTATGAAATTAAAGGCTTATCAAGATACAGGGTAAATTACTGTAAAGATATTCACTTTGGTAAACTTACCTTTAGGGCAATTCCTTATAATATTAAAACTCTTGAAGAATTATCCCTTCCGCCTTATCTTAAAGAGTTTACAAATTGCTTAAACGGTATTGTATTTATGACAGGTGCAACAGGCTCAGGTAAAACAACAACATTAGCGAGCTTAATTGAAATTATTAATCAAAAATATAAGCGCCATATTATTACAATTGAAGACCCTGTTGAATTTGTTTATGAAGATAAAAAATCTATAATAACTCAAAGAAGCCTTGATCTTGATGTTAGAGATTTTAAAACGGGGATTAAATATGCGCTTCGTCAAGACCCTGATGTTATTCTTTTGGGTGAAATCAGAGATAAGGAAACGCTTTTAACCGCAATTGAAGCTTCTGAAACAGGACACCTTGTATTTTCAACTCTTCATACAAATGGTACTGTTTCTTCAATTGACAGAATGAGAGGTTTTTTTGATGAAGCTGCGCAAGATCAGGTTATGAGAAGGCTTGCGCATTGCGTAAGAGGAATTGCCCATCAACAGCTTGTTCCAACAGTACAAAAAGGACGTTTGGTTCCCGCTATTGAGATTTTAACCTTTACATCAACCGTTGTGGACTACGTTAAACAGGGAAAACTTCATGAAATTACGCAGTTAATGCAAAGAAGCAGACAACCGAACATTGTTACAATGAATATGGCATTGTACGAACTGTATAAAAAAGAACTTATTACAAAAGAAACAGCCCTTGCTCACAGCTTGGAAAAAGTTGAAATGGAGCAAATGCTCAAAGGCGTTACAAGAAACGCACAAACAGACGAACCACTACTATAAAAACAACAAGGAGTAAAATAACCATGGCGCCATTTCCGGAAACAGAGATAATGACAATTAAAAGACTTGAAGTTGCACTTCGTAAAATGGACTTCAAGCTCTTAAAAGATGGTGCATATAAATTGCATGAAAAATATCACGGAGGGTTTAAATTTGAATATCTCGACCTCCTAAAAGATTTGTTTGTAAATATTTCAAACAATCAGGCAATCCCGATGGAAATTAAAGATATTTTGGCACCTACGATAGAAGATATTTTAGCTCAACAGGGCATTAAAACAGATACAACCTCCTCTCCTTATGATTCGCTTCAACAAGACAGAGTTTCAAGTTTAACTTCTTTAAGCTACAAGACAAGAAAAGAAGATAATAACGATAATTCTTCAAAAATTGATGCGTTCAGTGCTTTTTCTTCAAAAAAAGGCAATAATTCACCAACTTTACTTCAAAAGATTGGTATTCAAGTTCCTGCCATCGGCTCTTCATCTAAAGAGTTTGAAATGATATCAAAAAACGAAAAAAATAATTCCAATAATGAAATAACGCAAGAAAAAGTAGTAATTCAAAATCTTAATACTCAACAAAATACACAGCAAGACCAAGACCAAGGCTATATTCAAACTCAAACCCAAACACCCCCGATTGCTTCAGCTGTCGCTTCAACAATTACTTCAACCCCGCAAGGTGCAGTTGATGTTTCTTCCTTAAATTCGCAGCAGCAAAACTCTGAAATTACCATTGCGCAAACAGAGCAAATAAAAAACGATGTAAAAACCGTTACTTTATTCTTTTCTCAAAAATCTTCAAATGAAAAAATTAAAAATATTTTAAAATATAGAGAATTAATCTCTTCTTTAAACAGCGAAAACGTTTCTTTGTCGCAAATTTTAAATTTAATTTCTGAAATTAATACTCAATCAAATACAAATGTTTCAGAGCTTAAAAGCATAATTGAATTTTTAAATCAAAAAGGCAATAAAATTAATTTGATTACAAATTCTCAAAGTGCAAATATAATTGAGCTTTTGAATAACTGTAAAATTAGTTTTGGTATGTTTTCAAAAATGCTCTCAACATATAATACAAATTTAATCCCTTTGTTTGGTTTAACAAATTTGTTTAAATGTTCTCACTGCGCACAAGAATACGTTAATCAAAACAACCAAATTCAACCTTTGCTTTTAACCTGTCCGATGTGCAAAAGTCCGATGTTTCCTGATTTTTATGCAGCTCAAGGGCAAAATTGCGAACTGAATATGGAATATTATAATTCTTCTTTGGTTGCTCTTGCTAATTCAAAAGTTTGGCTTTTGGTGCACCCTTCGTTTGATGAAAAAATTATTTTTGATTTATTCAAAAGTGCGCTAAAAGTTGGAAATCAGGTTGAAGAAATATTTATTTTAGATAAAGATATTAATATAAGACAAAATTATAAAAAAGCATTTTTAGAGCTTAAAAAGGATATTAAAATCAACATTCAAATAACAGCTCTTGAAGATTTTTTAAAACTTTTTAAGTAAAAAATATTTATAGAGGGAAGTTTTTTGAAAAAAACATTTACTACGGATGCAATAAATTTAAAAAATTATCCGCTTAATGATAACGATAGTATTGTTGTAATGTTTTCAAAAGAAAAAGGATTGATGAGCGCTGTTGCAAAGGGGGCTAAAAAGCCTAAATCAAAACTTGGAGCCAGAATACAGATGTTTATTGCAAACAGGCTTATGCTGTATGAAGGAAAAAACCTTGATACAATATCTGAAGCGCAGAGCCTTAATACTTTTTCAAAAATCAGATATGATTTGGATAAACTTTCTTATTCAATGTATATAGCGGAGCTTGTGAATAATTTTTGCTCTAAACAGTATAATAATGATGAAAATTATTGTGAAATTTATGATTTAATTTTTTCAACTTATGAAAAAATCTCGCACTCGCTTAATAAAAAAGAACTTCTCTTAAACTCTCTTAAATTTCAGCTTAAACTTATGCAAAGCTTAGGTTGGGGATTGGATTTTACTTATTGCTCTATTTGTCAAAAAAAGATTGATGATGATGAAAATAAATCAACCATGTTTGAAAAAAGTTTGGGCGGTTTTTTGTGTGATGAATGCTCTAAAAGGAACTATCAAAACGGGCTTAGAATACATAATAAAATCAGAATTTTTTTAAGAGAATTATCTAAAGCCGATTTAAACCAAAAAACAAAGTATGATGATTTAGTTAATGAATATGTTTTAGAAAAATGTTTTTCTTTTGCGAAGAAATATATTGATAATTTAACAAATAAAAAGACAAAAATATTTGAAGTTTTAGAAAGTACAAAATGCCTTTAATTTTAGCAATTTTGCCTCATAGTATAGGTGGCAGACTTACAACAAAAAGTATAATAGATGGGTTTATTTTAAACGGTTATGAGATTGATATTTTTGATGAATTAAAAACAGGTGTTGAGTTTTCTTCTTTTATTTGGGGGAAAAATTATGAATACATTATAGGGTATGATTTTTCTCCTTTAAAATTAAAAATTGACTATGATTTAAAAATACCTGCGATATTATATTTTTCTGATAACGTTCAATCAAACGCTGCTGAAGCATATTATAAGGAATATTATAAATATTTAAAGCGGGATGATGTTTATTCTTTTTTGTGGGACAGGGTCATGGCAAGAAACGAAAATATGCACTATATGCCTCATTTTGTTAATTGCAGGGTTTATCGGAATTTTGAAGAACCTCAATATGACGTTATGTTTGCAGGCAGATTGGATACGGATTTAAGGCTTAGGACATATATTGAGCTTAATAAGAAGCTAAAAGGGGTTAAATTTGTTTGGTATGCTATTAAAAAGCATTATGATGATGCTATTAAGCGCCTAAATGATGATGAAAGAAAAATCATAGAAAATACATATCAGGGTTTTATTGATAATGAAGAGGATATGGCAAGGGCGATTAATAGAGCGAAAATAGTTTATAATATTAACGCACAAGGGGTGAGTTCGCTTAATTATAGGACATTTCAGGTTCTGGCATGCGAAAGGCTTATAATTTCAGATAAAAGAGATGAACTTGATTTATTTGATAATATTATCCCGATTTATCACAGTATTGATGAATTAGCGGATTTGATTAAATATTATTTGGAGAATAAAGAGGAGTATTTAAAAATAACTAAAAAGAGCCGTGAGATAGTTGAATTAAATCACGACTCGAAAAATTGCGTTTTTGGAATGTTGAAAATTGTGAAAAATTTGGCTTAAAAAATTAAGCTTCTTTTTGTTTATCAATCATTCCTTGAATTTTTGAAACAAGTTCTTCACCTTTTTTAGCCATATCAGAACTTATTGATTCAGCTTTTTCCTGAATTTCTCTAACTACGCTTGAAGCTTTATCATAAGCTTTTTGAGATGATTCTTTAATTTTTTCTCTTGTTTCTTCGCCTGATTGAGGAGCTAATAAGATACCTGCAACAGCACCTACAATGCCTCCTACAACGAAACCTGCAATAAATTTACCTGCTGACATAGTCTATTTTCCTTTCTTTTCTTATTTTTTAAATAAACCTAATCCAAAGGAGATACCTTTCATAATTCCTTGGGAAAAACTTTTTAATTTGCCGCCTAAACAAGCGGTTGCGCCAATTATTGAGCCTAAGCTGATTTTGGTATTTTGGAATTTTGTATCCGCATTGTTGGCAATTGAATTGATTGATTTTGCGGCTTCTTTAAGCTCTTTGAGCGTCGGTTCAATTTCCTGTTGAACGCTTGTTGCGATTATATTTGCATTGTTTGTTAAATTTGTTATGCTGATTATTAATTTACATATAAAAACCGTTAGAATAATAAGGCAAACAACACCTGTTAACATTAATACGGAAAAACTCACACTTGCATTTAACATTTTGACCTACATTTCATCAACATTTGTTTCATTATTTTTTGCTTTTGCCATTTGTTTTGCTTTTAAATATTCGTTAAATTTTTTATAAGCGTCTTCAATTTTTTCTTTTGAACTTTTGATGGCATTAAGCGCTTGCTCTTTTGCTTGGATAACTTCGGGGGAGTATTTTTCCCTTAAATTGTCAAGTGCTTCTTTTAATTCTTTTCTTGATTCTTCCCCGGGTTTTGGAGCAAAAAGAATGCCTGCTATTATTCCGCCCGTGATACCGGCTAAAATTCCCATTGCGAAGCTGAATGAGCTGTCGTCTTTTCTACACATAATATCTCCTTTTGAACTTGTATGTAATTATAGCATTTTTTAAATTATTTTTAAAGTGTCAAAAAGTTTAATAAAAAATTGCTTGCTAAAAAAATTTTTTTTGTTATACTGATTAAGTAGCTTGATTGTTTAATCAGGTTGCAATTTACCTCATAGTTTTTGTGTACAATGTATTGCGAAAGCTATTGAGCATGACAATCAAATATAATAAAAACGCTAATTAATCCTCAGTAGCTCCAAAGCGAAGTTAAACGAAGCGCCTAAGAAACCGGAGCAACCCGTTGTGAAGCTATTGAGCGAAAATGACAATTAAATAAGTTTAAAACGCTATTCCTCAGTAGCTCAATGGCGGAGCAACCGGCTGTTAACCGGTAGGCTGTTGGTTCGAGTCCAACCTGGGGAGTTTTTTCTATTATTAGGGGTTGAATCAGTTTCAACCCCTTTTATAATGCCTGTTTCCAGAGTTCGATTGTTGGCAAATTTTTGGGTCAAATTGTACTGATTTTCTGCTATTGTTTGGAAAATCGGTTTAAGTTTTACGTTAAAATTTTTGTCTTTGTATGTGATTTCATCTGATATAATTTCAAGGATTTTTCTTTTTTGTTTGATGTTTCCTTTTGAAAAATATTCATACGCATTATCCGTAAACCCAAGTAAAATGTCGACTTTCTCATAAAACTCTTTATCAAGTTTGTCAATTTCATCTAACTGAATTTTGAGTTTATCTTTTTCAGTTTGCCATTTATCATTTTGACTTTTCCAAAAATCATGAGTTATATTACCGTCCAGCTTGAGGGTAAATGCTTCTTCAATTCTGTTTTCTAAAACTCGTATTTGCCTAATAATACTTGCTTTAGCTTTTTGTAATCATTGCTTGAATATTCTGTATCAACAATTTGCCTGTATTTTTCAAGTTGATTATCGTGCTGAAATGAATCTACTTTATTTTCAATAAGAAAAATAAATTTGTTAGTTTCATCAATAAGCAATAAATCAATATTTTTGTATTCTCGTCCAACTTCAATATCTGACATGTTCCAACAATCAATATCAAATACTGTTGGCACTTTGTACGATTTTATGCCGTTTAATTCGTTGCGATTAGATTGAATAACGTATTTTAAGTATTCTTTTAAAAAATAATCGCCCAAGCCATGCGTTTCTTTTGGGTCAAGTAACCAAGCTAAAAAGTTTGAATGTCTAATTTCTTGCCTTGACAGTTTAAGACAGTCAAAAATATTGAATTTTTCAAACATTTTTTCTAATTGCTGTAATTCTTTGTTGTTGCAGATAAAGTTTTCTAAAAATTTTAAGTTATCTTCTTGCATGAATTCCTCTTTTTGCCAACATCATAGCATACTTATATGTCAGATTTAGACGTAACAAAATTCTCCAACTAGACTGTAAGTCAATACTAGACTGAGAGTATTGTACCACAATATTAGTATGATAGAGAATGATTGTCGCAAATTTGCAAAAAATGTTACAAAATACCGCGAACTCAAAGGCTACAACAAAAGCAGGCTTTGTGAGTTAGTGGACTGCGACCTTTCTTATATCGGTAAAATTGAACGTGGCGAAAAATTTCCAAACCTTAAAATGATACTTAAACTTGCAGAAGCTCTTGAAATACCTGCAAAAGATTTGTTTGATTTTGATGATAACAATTAGTGTTTAAATAGTTACTTAGTATTAATTAATTAAGTTAAAAAATTTACCTGGTACAAATTTTATTATATAATATTCATATAAGAGGTTGCATTTTGTTTTTAAACAGTTTAAAAAGTGAAAATAATTATACTTCCTATAATTCCAGCAATATCAGACTATTTAATGAAGATGTTATGAAATTATATGATTTGTGGGATACTCCAACAGTTATTATTTCTGATGGAGCTTATGGAGTATCAGGTTTTCCAGGAGATACCAAGAACTATAAAGATTTGCCTGAATGGTATGAACCTCATATAAAAAAATGGTCAGAAAAAGCTACTCCACAGACTACTTTGTGGTTATGGAATACAGAACAGGGATGGGCAACTCTTCATCCAGTATTATTGAAATATGGTTGGGATTTTAAAGCTTGTCATGTATGGAATAAGGGATTAAGTCATGTTGCAGGCAACGTTAATACTAAAACTATTAGTCATCTTCCCATAGTTACTGAGGTATGTGTACAATATGTTAAAAAACCTATTTTTAATGTAAATAATAAATCTCTAACAATGCAAGAGTGGTTAAGATATGAATGGGCTAGAACTGGTTTGCCATTTTCTAAAACCAATATTGCTTGTGGTCTAAAAAATGCTGCGACGAGAAAATACTTTACGAATTGTCATTTATGGTATATGCCACCATCTGAAATGTTCGAAAAAATAGTGAATTATGCGAATTCGTATGGCAAAACAGAGAATAAACCATTTTTCTCTATAAATAAAAAGACCCCCTTAACGAAAGAAGATTGGGAGCATTTTGTTCCAAAGTTTAAATGTTTATTTGGAATGACAAACGTATGGCAAACACCACAACTCGCAGGGAGCGAAAGGATAAAAATTGGTACTAAAACAGCACATTTAAATCAAAAGCCATTAGCATTGATTGAAAAGATAATTCAAATGTCATCTGATGAAAATGATGTAATATGGGAACCATTTGGCGGATTATTTACTGTTGCATTAGCTTCTAAAAAATTAAATCGTGTGTGTTATTCTGCTGAAATAAATAACGATATTTGGGAAATTGCATTAAACCGTTTTAGCTCAAATCATAAAATATAGTCTTTTATAGCTTTTTCCAGTTCAGAATTATCATTATTGATTAATCTTGCCCATTTTTGAATTTGCATGCCACAAAACTCAGTATTTAGAACTTTTTGTTTGAATATTTCTAAATCAGTATGCTCTATTCTATCAATTTTAGCAAAGTTTGTATCTAATCTATATTTATATTGTCCAAACAACGATTTTATTTTACTTTGATATTCAATTTCATTGCTATAATTATTTTTGTTTATTCCAAGTTTTGAGCAAAATTCTTTAGCCTTTTCAAATTCTGATTTGGTTCCTTGGAATTTAAATCCATTAGTATTTGTTTGCTGAAGATTTATTGTTCTTTCACTTGTATCTTCAGGTTCAACAACTAAATAATCAGGAGGATTGAAATAATGTAAATCTCTAGATTTTGCAATACTTAATGCCGAATCAACCCATACATCAATTATTTTAGGTTTTCCCCATATTAAATGCTCTGGCAACCAAACAACCAAAGCTACATTTACTTGTTCATTATTAAAATGACTCACAGAGTCTTTAAATCTTGCTGTAATTTCTGTTGCTAAAGGAAACCAAGTTTTTATTTCAATACCTGGTTTTATTTTCATATCGCTTTCAAATAAAACATCTGGAAAACCTGGGTCTTGCCTTACCCATTTCCCTACATTGTTCCAATTATACTTATTTAATTCTTCTACAACTGCAAACTCAATATTGTTACCTAACAAAGGAGATAATTTTGAAATAATTTTTATAATTTGCTTTGCTTGGTCAATATCTTTTGGTTTGTGCAATGTCAATACATCAATATCTTGGCCGATTAAATTAAATATTTCTGTAGAAGCCGTATTTAAAATATTTTTATAATTTATACTTGTTACCATGCTATGCATGATAACATAAATACATTTGAAAGATACACAATATAATTTTGTATCATTCTGTAAATTTACTCTGATTATTTGCCTGTTTACCTTTTGAATACTTTTTGAAAATAGTTGAAAAATAAGGTGTACTTTGAATATGACATAATTTATAATTTTAATATATTTATGTATTATACACTACAACTGAATTTTGGAGGTATTTGTTATGGAATTTGTACAGCCTATTAGAGATTTGAAGAAAATCGAAACTATCAAGAAATTGTTACGACAACAGAATTTGCGTGATTATTGTCTTTTTGTAGTTGGCATAAATTCAGGACTACGCATTAGCGATCTGTTAAAATTACGTGTATCAGATGTCTATGAAAATGGCAAACCAAAAGACCGCATACGATTACGAGAGAAAAAGACTAATAAGTTCAAAGATTTTCCGCTATCAGATAACGCAAAATCCGCACTAAAAGAATATCTAAAAACAAGAGATTACAAAGACAATGAGCCTTTATTCATATCAAGAAAGAATAAAGGCTTTTTGTTGCGACAACAAGCATACAAGATACTTAATAGTGTTGCTAAAGATGTTGGCATAAAAGAGAAAATCGGAACGCATACACTCCGTAAAACATTCGGCTATCATGCACACAAAAATGGCTATGACATAACCCTTATACAGAAATTATTCAATCATTCTTCGCCAAGTGTAACACTCCGATATATCGGAATTACGCAAGATAAGTTAGATGATGTGTATATGAGTTTAGATTTGTAAATAACAAATGTTATTAGAACTATCATTTGCTCTTATGTTGTGTTAAATTACTTGTTATAGAATTGCAAGGTAATTTATGAGTTCGTTCGTAAGAGTAAATATCAGAAGTATATTGAAACAATTTAATATGGATATTCCGTTTTTACAACCTATTTTTGAAACTATTGTAAATTCATTAGAAGCTGGTGCAGATAAAATTGATGTCGTAATAGAAGAAGATCCTCAAATACTAACTCATGAAAACGCAGTTCCTAAAAAAGTTGTTGGTTTTTCTATTACAGATAATGGTTATGGTTTTAATTCAGAAAATAGAAAATCTTTTATAGAGTATTTGTCTCCTGCTAAGATAGAGTATGGTTGTAAAGGTGTTGGCCATTTTACTTGGTTAAAAGTATATGAAGATATTCAAATAGAAAGTTATACCGGAAATGAATGTGTAAAATTCAAGTTCAATAAAGATTTTTCAGAAGATGATATTGAAAAAGATATTTTTCCAAGCACAAAAAGCAAACAAACCACAATAAGCTTTAGTAATATCACAGATGATTATATAAAATATCGTAAAAAAAACGGACAATATACAACTGAAATATTGCATGACTATCGTTGTGATGCAGATATTGATAAAATTTCAGATACAATATTAGAACATTTGTTAATAAAATTATTTTTATTGCATACTGAAAGACATAAGAATTTCGAGATTTCAATTCATTTAAATGAACAAGTAAGAGTCATCAAAAATGATACTCTTCCTGCACTAGAAAAATTATCTTTCGACATATTAAATACATTAAGTGAAGAACTTACACCACAGCACTATACTTTTGATTTATATTACAACTTTATTAATGATAATAGAAACATACATAAGCTTTTTTATTGTGCAGATGGAAGAACAGTTATGTCTTTTATTAAGGATATTCAGTACTCTGATTTACCTGATAATGCTTCTTCTATAATGCTATTAACATCGGAATATTTTAATGAAAGAATAAATAATGAAAGAAATCAATTTACATTTCAAACATCTGAAAATAATCCTAAAATTACCGCACCAATACCATTACCTAAAATTAATGAAGTATTAAAAACAAAGATAAAAGAAATTTTAATTGAAAAATATCCGTCATTAGTAGAACATAACAATCAAATAATAGAAGATTGTGTTGATGAATATCCTTACTTAGCGAAATATATTCGTAATGAAGAAAGTTCTTTAATTGAAAATAAATCAGATATTGTTTCTAGAGCAAATAGACAATTTGAAAGAGATAAAGAATCAGCAAAAAACGACTTTACAAGAATGTTAGAAAAATCAACAATTGAACCTGAAGAATTTAAAAGGAATATTGAACGTATAACTGATATATCAGCTAGAGAATTAGCACAGTATTTTTTGTACAGAGAACAAATTATTAAAGCATTAAAAATAATTCATTCAGGGAATAATACTTGTGAAGCGAATTTACACGACTTATTCATGCATAGAGGTGATTCCAGCATAGCTAACAGTGAAACATTTTCTAAGTATGATACGAATATATGGCTCCTTGATGATAAATATATGTCCTACACAGGAATATTTAGTGACAAAGCCATTTCAGAAATTACAACTGAAATTGGGAATGAAAATGAACAAAAATATGGTCAAAGGAAAGAGCCTGATTTAGCAATTTTCTATAATCAAATTAAAGACGATTTAAGAGATGTTGTAGTTGTTGAATTTAAGGCACTTGATGTATCAGCAGATAGAAAAATAGAAGCTCTTACGGAAGTTAATAGAAATCTTAAGTTTATATTACGTTCATTAACTAATGTACGTTCTGCATATGGATATATAATTACAAAAATTGATGATGAATTTTCTGAGTATATTGAGGCACAACAAGGAGTTAAAACCCTATTTAGTAATGGCAATACTCCTCTATATTACGTATATAACGATAATTTAAGAGATAAAAATAATAACCCTGTTGATAGCCACATTTACTTCCTATCTTCTGAAACTATTTATATGGATGCCGAAGCTAGAAATAAAACTTTTATTGATATAATAAAGAATTCAAACTAATTTTCAAATAAATTTAATTGCTTCATTCCATCTACAATAGGCGTTTTCTTTTCTTGTTGCTGATATTTCAGTTTGTATTCAAAGCTATTCAAAAAGTAAAACGGTGTGTATAAGACTTTCTGAAACTTCCACGCAAGTGTATCGCCTAACATTACTCTTGCAGGAATACCAAGTATTGAAAGCTGAATGTATGCCATTTTGAAACAAGTTTCGTCAATGTTTATTGCTTCAACAAAAAGCTGATGTTGATAGTTGTAACCCTGTTCTTTCAATGTTTCTGCAAATGCTATAATGATTCCGCCACTACCGCAACAAGGCTCTGCTAATGTTACAAAGTCTTTTTCAGCAAGCTGATTTTCTATGTCCGTAAAATTTATCTGTGCCATAAGTTTACTAACATGATATGGTGTAAAGAACTGACCTTTTCTTGCATTACCGAAATTGTTTGCAGAAAATACTTGTCCTAAAAAGTCTTGATGTTTTTCGTCAAGTGCTAAAACAATAAGAGCAAGCATTTGACTGAATTCATTTGCTTGCTCTTTTGTGTATCTGCCTACTATTTCTAAATATTGCCTTTCAAGTTGGTCGCTCCGATAAAATGGCTGTGCTAACGATAATGTCGCTAATGACAGAAAATCGTCAAAAACTGTTGCAACTGATTTCGAGCGGTCTAAATTTTGCAACAATGAGTTAAATTCCTTTAAATAGTCCATACTTTGTCCCCCTTTGTTTACGAGTGATACGACGTTTAACCCTGTTGAACTTTTGACAATTTTATATAGTTTTATATTAACTACCCTAAAAAAGTTTCTCTGTGTTCAACGTAGATTTAGCTATTCTAAAAATCAGGTCAAAAAGCTTGATTTTATTACCTTTTTACCTGAATTTATAAAATTATTGTATTCAAGAAATCTCAAACGTACATATCTGTAATGCAGTAATAACAATGCTTTTTAGAAAATTAATAGTTGCAAATCGTGTAAATGCTTGATATAATTGAGTTTATGGAAGATTTAGAGTTAGACAAAGATAAGTTAGATATCAAGACATTGTATAAGCTTGTAGAAGATGTTTACAATTCAAGTGTAGTAGCAGAAGTATTCTGCGAGAATTTCCCTGAAATAGCAGAAATAGGCAATATCACTCCGCTTGTACGTATGATACATCAGAAAATTGACAAAGCTTATGCAATGCTTATTGATACAAAGCCTGAAATCATTTAATTACAAAATTACTTTTGGTTACAAATAAATTACATCAGAAAGTATTCTGCGGATTGACATTGAGGACTATTTTATCTTTTTGTAATTTTGTAATAGTAAAAACTCTACAAAAATAACAAACAATAAACAAATCACAGAATGACTTCTGGTAAATCTTTGTAGTACAATTAAAAAATTTATCAATGAAATAACTTAGCAGATATACAAATATTATTAAAAAAAAATAAATTCATGTTATGATGATAAAAATTTAAAAGTTAGGAATTGATATATGGTTGCAAAGTTCGTTGGGAACATTAGACGCGATGATTTCAGATTAAGAACAAATTACCCCTATTTAAAAACGCGAATATTTTATACAGGAGAATTTAATTATTTTATATTTATAGAAAATTTAAATGATTTTCCTTTTTTAAATTTTGATAACTTAAAACATGAATTTGATAATGCTATTAAAATGATGGGCAATCCTGTTTCATTAATAAATGAAATCCCTAAAAATTACATTGAAGAATATGCCCCAATCCAAGATGATAAAATTTCAGAAAATTTTGAGGGAGCTTTTTTTACATCTCCTATGCTGATAAATTTTCTAAAAGCGAAGTATAATTTATACAAAATTGTTGATGTAAGTACTGATTTTACAAATAAAAATTTTGTAGTTGGCCTTGATTATGTCAAAGAACAAGAAAAAAATAACTTACAACATGAGTTAGATAAATTGGGATTACCTTTTACTTTTATTATAGAAAAAAAAAGATTATAAAGAATTTTCTTCTGAAAAAGATATTGATTTTGGTAATCCGATTCTAAATGCAATAGCAAAACAAGATAACATTATGCAAATACCTGCATACAGTATGCAACCTATAAAATTGGATTTTATTAAAAGAGATGAATCACTCTGGTTTGATAATATAGATAAAATATATTCAGGTGAATTTACAAAAGATAATCTAAATTTCTTGGATAAAGATAAAACATCTTGTTTTTTAGATTATACTGCAGCCTCTAATATAGACATAAGAAATGTTTTATTGATGTATGATACTATTTATATAACTTTACCTATTAAAGATAAAAATGAATTATTATTCAATAAATTCTTTACAAAAGAAAACCTTTTTTATCTTATTGAAAAAAACCGATTAAAAATTATAAATATTCAACCAGAAGAAAGGTTAAACACAGATATTTTAAAAGAAGCTTATCAAATAAAACCAAATAGTGTAGTAAATAGACGAGCTTTATCATTATTATCTGTTGCAGATTTATATGAAATTAATAAGAATTCTGTATTTAACGATATAGAGGTTCAAAACTCGCTGTATGAAATTGCTCAAAAGCTATCAAAAAAACACAACTTTGAAATAAAAGAAGTTATGGATTTTATTAACTGGCCTAAACAAGCGTTAAGAGAAAGCTTTGAGCGATTTAATACTAATGGTACTTGGGCATACGGTTATATTGGTGTTAACAAAATATTGGAAAGTTCATTTAATAAAATTTTAAAAAGGGATTTATCACTTGAATTTACAATGACGGCACAAAATATTCATTTAGCAAATGCATTAGGGGCAACTTTATTTCCATCCTTTATATATGATAAGAATGGGAATCCTCAATCATTTGAAGGTCCTTATGCAAATGTAGTAGGGAATTTACTAAATTTTTATAAATATGCTAATAAGCAAACATTGAATAGTTTTAATGATATTGAAGATTTTAAATTAAATAAAGAGCCTTTAATATATCCGATAGAGATTTTTGGTGTTGATACTTTGATACCCATAGAAGAATTTGAACAATATACATCATCTTCCGCTATAAGAAATGGATTAAATGTTTTATTTAACAGGCTTGCAAATATTCCTATTGAAAAAAGACAAAAAGAAATTGAAACGTATAATAACAAAATAATAGAATATCAAAGCATAAATAAGAGAAAACTATTATTATCGGAGGGTATTAATGATATCATAGGAGGAGTAATTCCATCTATATTAAGTGGTAATATTATTCCTCTTATAATATTTGGGATATTTAATTCAAATGTTTTTAAAGGAATTATATCAAGAAGCGATTTCTTCAAAGAAGTTGAGCATTCTGTCAATGATTTAAATAATTATATAGATGCAAAGCAAGGTAAACTTTCTGATATTGATATTTTATCTCAAATAAGTCGTGTCGCAAAATTAAGATAGTATATCATTATTTGAACAAATATTTTAATATTAAATTAAGCAATATTTTTATAATGTTCTATTAAATTAATGATTTTAGCACTATGCACATCTCGAATGTTTGCATATAATTTTTCTACAAACAGTTCCAATGACGTACATTGAGGGGAGTTTTTTATTGTCTATATTTTTTATACACATTGCCTCTTAACCCCTAGTCTATTGCTTCAAGTCCAACAGCAGCGAGTTTTTTTGTATATTTAGGGGTTAAATTGGTTTCAATCCCTTTTATAATGCCACTTTCAGCCAGTTCGATTCTTGTCAATTTTTGACTTAAAATATACTGATTTTCAACTATTGTTTGGAATATTGGTTTTAGTTCAATATTTAATTTTTTATCTTTATAGGTTATTTTATCTTTTATAATTTCTATAATTCTTCTTTTTTGCAGAGCATTTCCTTTTAGATAATATTGATAAGCATTCTCGGTAAAATCAAGCAGAGAATCGCTTTGATTATAAAATCTGTTATCCGGTTTATTAATTTCATCTAATTGTATATATAATTTATCTTTTTCAGCTTGCCATTTATCATTATAGCTTTTGTATTGTTTTTGGTTTATATTACCGTCCAATTTTTCTTTAAAAAGATTTTCAATGCGTTCTTTAAGATTGTTATTTGTTTTTGAATTTTAGACTTAACCTCTTTTGAATAACCGCTTTTTTTATAATGCAATTCTTTTAATTCATCCGTGATGTTTTTTCTAATCTTTAAAGGTATTACAATAAGTTTTAAAACACTTGATACAGCTTTATCGATATCAGTTTCATTTATATAATCTCTTTTACAATCTCCGCCTTTGTTACCTGTGCAATGGCAATAAATATACTTACCTTTCTTTAATTCCGCTGTTAAAAGACAACCGCAGCGTTCACATCTGATTATACCTGTATATGTAAAATCAATATTATGCTTTTTTGTTTTATTTGGGTCAATTAGTCTCTATCTTGTGCTTTATAAAATAGTTACCACCTTAATGAACGAGTTAAGCACTTTTTGAATGGGATTTGAAATAGGTTTAAACCCAAATTATTCTTCAATTTCCTTTTCGTGATCAATGAAAAATGCATTTAAAACATTAGCATCATTTCGTAAATGTTTAATTACTGGTGAAAGATTATAGCATTCCTCAATCTCAGGCTGATTTGTCGCAAAATAATCAATAATAACTGCTGTATTATAAATATTTTCCGACCACTTGCTTAATTACTTAAACTCTTTTGAAGCAATATTCAATCCGACTTTTTCGCTTGCGACCTCCTTTAACACATAACATTAGCGTAAAAGAAAAAGAAAGAATTGAAATGTTTACATAGCAACATTGCCTCAGTTGTTAAATAACTGCTTAAATTTATAGCAACCTTTGCAGTAAATCTTGTTGTTGTTTTCCGGTATTTAAAATTAATAAAAACATATAAAATTTATCAAAAAAACAGATTTATTTCTTTATTACTGTTAAAAAGTAAAAAATTTAACAGGAGAAAATTATGATATACGGTTACATTAGAGTTAGTACTGACAAGCAAACAACTGAGAATCAAAGGTTTGAAATTTTACAGTTTGCACAAAAGAATGAAATTATTATTGATAAATGGATTGAAGAAACAATTTCAGCAACGCAATCCTTGAAGAAAAGGGAATTAGGGCATCTTCTTAAACATCTAAAAGCAGGAGATATTCTTATTGCATCTGAATTATCAAGGTTAGGAAGAAATCTTTTACAGATAATGAGTATTTTACATTACTGTATGGAAATTGAAGCAAAAATTTGGACTATTAAAGATAATTACAGACTCGGGGATGATATACAATCAAAAGTTTTGGCTTTTGCTTTTGGTTTGTCTGCTGAAATTGAGAGAAATTTAATATCTCAAAGAACCAAAGAAGCATTAAAAAGAAAAAAAGAGGAAGGAGTAGTTTTAGGTCGCCCGAAAGGCAGCAAAAGCAGTTATTTAAAACTTTCAAAATATGAAAAGCAGGTTTTAAAGATGAAGAAAAAAGGTTGCACCAATACAAAAATAGGTAAAAAATTTGGTGTTACTCGTGATACTGTTGCAAGATTTTTAAAATACTGTGAACAACAAAATGCTCTTTAATTAATCGACCGTATAAATCAAGCGGCGGAAAGATGGTTTATAATGAAAAA
>CANPYC010000005.1 GCA_947587615.1 Candidatus Gastranaerophilales bacterium
AATCAAATGAACAGTATATCCAATCCTAGTTTTGATTTTCTCTTAATTTAAAATATGTTATAATTAAATCGAGGATATGGATTAAATTTACCCAGTTTTGATTTTCTCTTAATTTAAAATATGTTATAATGGTAAAGTAGTATATATGGGGGATACTACTGTTTTGATTTTCTCTTAATTTAAAATATGTTATAATAGCGCAACATTAACAACCGAAGGAATAACGGTTTTGATTTTCTCTTAATTTAAAATATGTTATAATTCATAATATACATGGTCTGTCGTTTGAATAGTTTTGATTTTCTCTTAATTTAAAATATGTTATAATTAAACCGTGAATATGGGTTAAACTTGCCCAGTTTTGATTTTCTCTTAATTTAAAATATGTTATAATCGTATATTTTACGTTAATGTTTGACATTTAGTTTTGATTTTCTCTTAATTTAAAATATGTTATAATAAAATTCCCCAGCGATTATAAGCGTATTTAATTTTGATTTTCTCTTAATTTAAAATATGTTATAATGGATACTTTAACACTGTTTTTGAGTGTTTCGTTTTGATTTTCTCTTAATTTAAAATATGTTATAATAATTTTGAGATAAACCTTGCATATGACGGAGTTTTGATTTTCTCTTAATTTAAAATATGTTATAATAAGTGTCCCTACTATGCGAGGATATCCTCAGTTTTGATTTTCTCTTAATTTAAAATATGTTATAATTGGGGCGACATAGAAAAAGACGGCTATATTGTTTTGATTTTCTCTTAATTTAAAATATGTTATAATGCAAAATTAAAAAAGGAAAAATAAATGGATGTTTTGATTTTCTCTTAATTTAAAATATGTTATAATAGATACATATAAATTAAAAATTGAAAGTTTGTTTTGATTTTCTCTTAATTTAAAATATGTTATAATCCATTAATACTGGTAACACTTCTTCATTTGTTTTGATTTTCTCTTAATTTAAAATATGTTATAATACTTTTATCTATATTTAAAGTATAACTCTAGTTTTGATTTTCTCTTAATTTAAAATATGTTATAATAGAAACCGCCGAAGAGATAAACTCATTGCAGTTTTGATTTTCTCTTAATTTAAAATATGTTATAATTGAGTCCTTGCTATGCAAGGATATCTTGAGTTTTGATTTTCTCTTAATTTAAAATATGTTATAATAATTATAACCGAATGTATCGAAGCCGATATGTTTTGATTTTCTCTTAATTTAAAATATGTTATAATAATACAAGCTTATATCAAAACGTTAACAGAGTTTTGATTTTCTCTTAATTTAAAATATGTTATAATTATTTGTATAAAATGCGTTTTGAAATATGGGTTTTGATTTTCTCTTAATTTAAAATATGTTATAATTTTATTTGTATGGTAATATATTCATGTGGTTTTGATTTTCTCTTAATTTAAAATATGTTATAATAAAATTCTGTAAAGAATATGTTTTAAGCGGGTTTTGATTTTCTCTTAATTTAAAATATGTTATAATATTTTTAAGTATTTAACCTCGACTTTGGGGGTTTTGATTTTCTCTTAATTTAAAATATGTTATAATAGGAGCAAAATAATGTATTTAGGTTATCAAGTTTTGATTTTCTCTTAATTTAAAATATGTTATAATGATAAACAATAATACAACAAACAATATAGAGTTTTGATTTTCTCTTAATTTAAAATATGTTATAATAAATAGAAGCTTATATGCTTGAAATAAAGAGTTTTGATTTTCTCTTAATTTAAAATATGTTATAATAATATAAAGAACAGATTTATATGCAAAGTTGTTTTGATTTTCTCTTAATTTAAAATATGTTATAATGATTTAGAAAATAAGAGCAAAGAGCTTGAAGTTTTGATTTTCTCTTAATTTAAAATATGTTATAATTCGCTTTACAACAGTTCCTTGAGAAGGATAGTTTTGATTTTCTCTTAATTTAAAATATGTTATAATATATCTTGTTGAATCATTCCGTTCCAAATAGTTTTGATTTTCTCTTAATTTAAAATATGTTATAATAGAAGAAATTAACAGCCTGCAACGCTCCGGTTTTGATTTTCTCTTAATTTAAAATATGTTATAATTAAAAGAAACGTTGCCCGAACGATAGACGGGTTTTGATTTTCTCTTAATTTAAAATATGTTATAATCTAAAATTTCGACATCCTTTTTAATATTTTGTTTTGATTTTCTCTTAATTTAAAATATGTTATAATTCAAAGGTATCATTATCATAATCCATTGCGGTTTTGATTTTCTCTTAATTTAAAATATGTTATAATGCCTGTGTCAATCCATCCTTTTAATGTTTTGTTTTGATTTTCTCTTAATTTAAAATATGTTATAATCCGTTTACGGAGTCCTAGATCAGTACATATGTTTTGATTTTCTCTTAATTTAAAATATGTTATAATTTGGAAAGAGTTTTTTAGTATAAAAGAGGTGTTTTGATTTTCTCTTAATTTAAAATATGTTATAATTGGTATTGCTACAGCATTAGGAGCTGTGAGTTTTGATTTTCTCTTAATTTAAAATATGTTATAATTAAAATGACTAATTATTAAACTATATAAAAGTTTTGATTTTCTCTTAATTTAAAATATGTTATAATACTTTTCAGTTATAACAAATGATTTAATTGGTTTTGATTTTCTCTTAATTTAAAATATGTTATAATGATACTAGATTTTGTACAATACCATTTCAAGTTTTGATTTTCTCTTAATTTAAAATATGTTATAATTTTATCAAGCTACAAAAAAAGTTCAATATAGTTTTGATTTTCTCTTAATTTAAAATATGTTATAATATAATTACAGAAAAGGGTTCGAATTCCGAGGTTTTGATTTTCTCTTAATTTAAAATATGTTATAATAGGATATACAAAATAAACAAACTGATATATAATAATTCCATAATATATTTTAAGTTAAGAGACCAATCATAATTGACAAGAGAATAGTTAATTCCTCTGTATGGTAAATGCACGCAATAACTCATTCTCTAAACCTTTAAAAGACTTTTGACATGGTAATTTTAGCACAAAATTACCAAAATGTCATTTGTTCTTCTATGCTTTCATCCATATTCTTTTTATATTTAGAAGGATTATACTTAGGTTTTTCAATACAAATTGAATTAGACCACTGTTTATCCGTTATATAAAAAATATTAATCTGTCCTGTTGAAGGGGCGAGCATTTTTATTGCTTTAATATATTTTTCTGTTTTATCATAAGTTACGCATGCCCTTACATAAATTGAATTTTGAAGCATAAAACAGCCAAGATTTAATAAATCTTTTCTAAACCTGTTAGCAAGCCTCATATCTTCTTTATCGACAACAGATAAATCAAAACAAACAAATAACCATCCCATATAATATTTACTTTTCATTTTCTATTCTTCTTGTAAATTTTTATCTAAAAATTGTTCTTTTAAATCAGGCAGAAAAATATTACCGCAATCAAATTCACTAAATGATTGCGCTATTTTTTCAATATAAATATCAACAATATCAATAATTTTATAGTTGATGTTTTTATATTTCAGCCTATAATTCACTAAACAATTCGGAATATATTTTATCCATTCTCCAACTTCTTCATTTTCAAAATCTAATTCATAGTTTTTTGAAAAATAGTATAAATATAAATCAACAAACGCTCTAAACGGTTCAACCAAATCATATACAAGAGGTGTTGTTTTGTATGAAGCTTTATGCGCTATTCCAAGACTCGGCAATAACCCATGGATTAAAATTGAGCGGTAAATTAGTGTTTTAACAACTGCATAACCATAATTAAGACAAGCATTTTCAAAATTTTGAGCACATTTATATTCTCTTTTTGTCGGTTCACTTAAATAGAAAAAATAATTCTTCCAATATTGTTTTGCAATATTTGCTTCATTCATTAAAGGTCTGTTTATTAAATTATATAAGTTATGAGTGTCACAACCCATTAAATCAAGAGCGCAAGCCTGATTAAGCGCTTTTTGTTTTACAATTTTTCTCCAGAGCTCAATTTCAAATTTTTCATTTTGCTTAATTTGATTATTAAAAACTTTTGTATTAACTATTCTATCTAATGGCACACTCCAGCCGATAGGCTGAAATTTTCTGTCGCAATGTAAAATTACAACATTATTTTTCAACAATTGCGCAATAGCACAATTTGTAAAACTAACCGCAGGTGTACAGATAATAACCGCTTTTATATCATCAATAGGCAGTTTATAGATTTCATCACTATCTTTAACTTCACAGAATAAAAGCCCTTTGTCAATTGATATATGACTTTTTGGTTTTGTTATATGGATTATATGATAACTCATATAATCCATATAATGCTATTTATTTTTTTGTCAAAAATTAATCTTTTAATTTTTTAAATTCTGCTAAAACAAGGTTTTTAGCGCTGGTTGAAATCTCTTGTCCGATGTTATTTTCAAGTTTAACAACACCATTGGATTTTAGACTTCTTAACTTATACACCCCTTTAGGACAACTAACGCTGCCGGCTTTAAAATCGTTTGGAATTTCAACAAGACAGCCTGAATAAAACATTTCACCCTTTTGATAGAGCTTACAGTTCATTTCAATTAACCTGTCTTTTACTTCTTTTGTTGATTTATTGGAGTATATCGGCATAACTTTAATGTTATTTTTATTGTCATAATAAAGAATTTGTCCTTTATGGCCTTTTGAGTGTTTAAACTGCCCCATAGTTCCTTTTGTACCAAAATCGACAAATTCGCCTATTCTTTCTCTATTATTCTTATCTTTTTCTAAAATACCTTCTGATACAATTGTTAAGACTTTTTTTACTTTTGTTTGCTTTTTGGGATGAGTATAATTTTTAAGCATATCTTGCCATTGTTCATCGGATAAATTAATTTTTGAAGTTAAATCTTCTTTTATAACTTCATCAATAATATTTTTTATTGATTTTAAGTCTTTTTTAATTGTTGCAATGTCAGCTCTTGAAGTAATATAAGCTTTATTGTTAATTATTCTTTTACCGTATATTGTTTCAAGAGGATTAGTATTTGATTTCAACGGCTTTTTGTTGGTATAAGGATATGGCATTAATTCATTAATTTTTTGCTCAATATGGACCGAGTTAAAATTTTCTATGCAGAATTTTCTTTTTTGCTCATTAAATTTAAAATCTTTAGCATAACTTATACAAATAGCATCAAGCGCATGGTGTTTAGGGTTAGAGCGGTTTTTCTTTTCATCATCACCTAAAAGCTTATTCAGGTTATGTATTCTTCTGATTTTTGCCGTTGTTGAACCGTTTTCAACAAACACATGGCGCTTATCGTCTTTTGTTTGCATGCCCCAACCGCAAGTAAAGTGCGTTATGGCGCTTGCGATTTTTGCAACTTGGGCGGTTTCAGCCAGACCATTATAACTATCTATTAATTCAATACATTTTTCAGCAGGTAAAATAAGTAAGGCTGTTTTTTTCTTTCCTAATTTTTCTTTTAAATTTGAAACCCTCTCGATATATTCAGCCCACCTTTGTTTATCACAAAACAGCCATTCATAAGGAGTCCTGTCTTTTTTATCCTGATTTTCTTTGTTATAACAAATTACTTTATTATAAAGTGCATCATTTCCCCCTTGGCTTCTTGGGAAAATATGGTCAATTTGACAATTGTTAAGATTGGAAATCCCGATTTTTTGACCGCTATAAATACATTTAAAATCTTGCATTTTAGCTAACTTCCACTTTGTAAAGTTTGTTTTGCTGTAATTTTGCGCTTCAAGGAGTTCTTTTTTAATTTGTTCATCTTCTTTTTCTTGATTTTTTTGATGTTTTATATAATTATCCGCTTTAACTTTTCCAAACAAGGAATTATCAGCCCCGTCTCGAACAAATTCAAATATTACTTCGTCAGGTTTTCCTTCTTTTTCAATTAAAGTATTAAGAAGATTTTTAAATATTTGAAGTCTGTTTCTTACAACAGGATTGGTAATATTACCAATTAAAATATCGCTTTTTATATCAGGATTGTTTGAATTTTTTGCCATTTCATCTCTGTTATCGGATATATAAAGATTTTCCCAAGAACCGATTTTAGATAGCATTGATTTTATTTCATCTTGAGTTATTCCGTTTTTTGAACCTTCTTTATCAATATATTTTGAAACATCAATTTCATCAGGGTTTTTACCCGATAAAATTATATCAATCATAATTTGCGCTGCACGTCTGCAAAAAGAACTGCGCCCCGAGGTATTTACTTTAAAAGCTTCCATTTTTGTATTTATGCTTTTCTTGCCCGTTACTTTTTCAATATCTGTTTTGGTAATTGTAAAAGTCGGATTTTTTGTTTTATCTTTTCTTTTGTTATTAAGGTTTTCAATCCAATTTGGAAGCTTATTTTCATATATTTTTTTAATTTCCAAAGCGCTTAGCGCTCTTTGTTTGTTGTCATTGTATGGGTCAACAAATCTGAAATTTTTTAGCTGCATTAATAAAACAAGAGAAATATTTTCAATTGTATCTGAAGAGCAAACGTTCCTTTTTGGTAAAAGCCTGCATTTTGCAATTATTCTGTTATCAAATCTTGGAATTTTTTGCCCCAAAACACCTTGTAAGTCTTGGTTTGTTCCTCTGTGTTTAATAAATTTAGGATTACTGAAAGAAGCATAAGGTTCTTTATGTTCTCCATATAAAAATTCATTTTCATCAGCATCTTCAAGTTCACTTAGTTGTTTTTTAGCTTCCTGCCACAATTTTCTTAATTCTTTTTCAACAAGTTCACGAGGAGCAACTCTGCCTGCCGTTCTAACTTTTTTAGGATTTAAGCCTATTGATTTTTTAAGCTCATCAGGTTTATTTTCCTGCCATAAATCTAAATAAACAGCGTCATAATAACAAGGATATTTATATTTTTCATCCCCAATTATATCAACACCATCTATTGAACAATATTTCTTAACTGCTTCTTCATTTTCTTTTTCATCATTAGTGTCATTTGCCCAAGGGATATTTATATCATAACCTCTTCTTTGAATTGCGCTATGGAGTGCTTTATATATTTGCCAATCTTCAAGCTTTCTTCCTTGAATAAGAGCTATTCTTAATAAAGTTGAATTATATATTGTGTCATCGCCTTTGAACGCAAATTCACGCTTAAATTTTTCATCATTACTATCAAGCGCAACAAGTCCAAAACTTTCCCAAAAATCTTTAAACCATTTTTCTCTTGCCCTATGAGAGTTAAGAGTTCTTTTTACCCTTCTTCTGTTTCTGTTATCTGTAATATCGGAATGGTCTTTTTCAATTATTACCGAACCTAAATTTTTTATTTTTTCATCTTCTCGAACACAAAAGCCAATACTGGCTTTACCCATATCAAAAGCAAATACCTTTTTCATATTCCCTCGTTTATCTTTTTATTATAATTATTATAATTTAAACTTTGATTATAGCAAAGATGGTAATATTATAGCCCGCAAAAACATTCTTCAACTTAAGCAAAAAAAATTTTGCACGGGTTTATATACAAATAGTTATGCGCATAAACAACAACAAACAAAATTTTACTTCTCTAAGTGTGCTTTCTAAACCTCTTGAGGCTTTTTACAACAAAAATGCCGTAATTCCGACACTGGCAATTGAATCAGGGGTTACAATTCTAAGGAGTATAGAGGCAAACAAAAAAGGCGGTAAGTACGAAGCAACAGAACGTTTTATCGAACAGGGTGTAAGCGCTGTTGTTTGGCTTTGGGGTGTTCAGGCGCTAAAAAAATTTGGCGACTTTTTGGGTTCAAAAATCCTAAAACTTAAAGATTTAAATTTTGATGTCGGGTCGGATGAACTTAGAAATCCGTTTTTAAATAACAACATAAGCAAAAAACAAATGTTCTATAAAAGCGCAAATATTCTTTTTAGTACAGCTCTGGCAACAATTTTTATCGGTTTTATTCTTCCTTATTTAAACAGAATTTTGACAAAGAAATTAACAAAAAATAAGACCAAAAAAAATATTGATAATTCATTAATCAACACATCAAACCAATTTAGCTTCAGAGAATTTCAAAAGAAAACCGACAAAAAAAATATTGCATTTACATCTCTTGTTGATAAAACAATTTTATTAGCACACACGCTTGAGAATAATTCAACGGCAAGACTTTTAATTACCGATATCGGGGTAATAGCGGGAAGGTGTCATAATGCTAAAACAAAAAGCCATAAAATTGAAAATTTATTCAGAGATATTTCATCAATTTATTTTTATCTTTTTTCATCTCAACATATCGTAAAAATTTTGAATAAAATTACATCAAATGCAGATATCAACCCCAAGGCTTTAAATGAAGTTGTTGCAATGCTTAATGATAAGTTGAAAAATGGTTCAATATCCCCTCAAGAGTTTTTAAATCAAGCTTTAGGAAACATTAGCAAGTCTGATTTAGCTAAGCTTGACGAACTGTTTAAAAACAAGCAAACGGTTACTCTTGAAGAATTTGAAAAAGTTTTCTTCGGCTTTGAACATAAGGCAAATTTAATGTCAAAACTTCAAAGCAGCTCAAAAAACAAAATTCTAACAAAGCTTCAAGCTAAAGATGTTTTAAGTAACGGTTGGAGTTGCGAGCCTGTTTTTTTAAGAAAAACACTTAATAAAGCAACTGACGGAGCTTCTGATGATAAATTCAAATTTGTTTCAAGAAAAAATTTAGAAAAAATTCGCTACTCAATTGATAATTTTATAACTCAAGCAGGAGAGTATGCTAAAAAGAAAAATGTTTCAATTAATAAAGAATTAATTGAAAAAGTCGCAAATAAAAATATTAAAAAAAGCTTTATTTTTAACACCTTTGCAACAGGTGTTTCAATTATTGCCCTTGGCATTGTCATTCCCGTAATTCAGTATAAAATCAGGAAAAAATTAACAAACAAAGACGACTTTCCGGGTGATGTTTATTATAAATAGCCCAAAAAGTTTAGTATAATATTACAAACCCGTTTTTTGATTTAATTTAAAGTAATCAATTAGTTTATAGATTGATATTATTTCATCAAATAAAGTTGCAATTTCCCCGGTATCCAATAGCGACCCGTTTAAAGCAGCCAAAGAAAATAAGTCTTTAGATGACTTAAAAGCAATAAATAAATTATTTTGAAAAAAGGAAATAGAATAAAGCTTCAATTTAAAAACTTCTGAAATATTATTAATTCTCTCCATAAAAGAGGGGGTGATTAAATATCTTGCTTCAATAGGGTCATTTGTAAATACGTCAAATTTTTTCTCAAAAACAACATCTTCAAGTTCAGTATGTTTTAAGTTTTGAGCAGGTGAAGAGTGTAACAAACTATCGGCTGTAATTACCGTATGAGCGCTAAAAGCTTTATTCATGCTTAATCTGATAATAACACCCTTAAAAACAGTTACGTCATGTTTATCACTGCGTCTTGTATAGTGTGCTTCAATTATTTCAAAAGAAACATCCTTCCAGCTGCCATTAAACACATCATCAAAACTTGAACTTGTATAATGAGGAATTAAGCGGGACTCTTTAATGACAGGTGAACTTAAAAATATGCCGCAGCTCCACTTTAAATCCCCGAAACATGAACAAACCGCAGGCATTATCTTTTCTTTTATCTTATTTTCAAAATGTTTTTTAACAACATAACCACATGATAAAAGTACTGCAAACGCTATGGCATTAATGAATTTAACTAATTCTTCAAAACCGCTTACAGGGCTTAAAAACAATATGTTTAATATCATTACAATTATTGATAGTATTCTTATTATAAGTACGAGTTTTCTTTTTTTCTTTCTTTCCTCTTCATTTTCCCTTAAAACAGGTAATATTGCGGTTGTGTACTTATTAACAAATTCTTTTTTAATTTCTATATATGTTTTTTCCATTTTTAATTCCATCCCGTTATTAAATTACTTTTTTATTTCTTGTCCTGCTCGTTTGGTATAAAATAATCAACCAGTTTATAAATTTCCAACAATTCTTCAAGAAAAAGGGCAATTTCGCCCATATCCTTTAGAGATATGTTTAAATTTGCAAAAGAAAACATGTGTTTTTTAAAATTAAAAGCAAGATAAAAACCTTGTTTATAAAAAGAGGCGCTATATATAGGACATTCAAACACTTGAGATATTCTATCAAGCCGTTCAATCAAAGCTTGCGTAACTAAATATCTTGCTTCATCCTCGTTATTTGAAAAAACACTGAATTTTTTACTTATATTTTCCTCAAATTTAATTTTTTCAAGGCTTTGAGCGTGAGCATAATGAAACATTGAATTATTTTGAATTATTGTATGAGAACAAAAATTTATATTAATTTTAATTCTTAATACTATCCCGTCAAATATTCTTACTTCTTTTTTTTCAACCTTTTTACTTAAATGTGTGTCAATTATTTCTATATTTGTTTTATTCCAAGTGTTAAAAAAGACATCCTCAAAATAATAATTATCATAAGAATTGATTAAATTTGCTTCGCTAAATATCAAAGGCTGATTATATTCGCCATATTTCCACTTTAAATTATCAAAACATTCACAAATTACAGGCATAACTTTTTGTCTGATTTTAAATTCAAAAGTTTTTTTAATTAGCAGATATCCCCCTCCAATTGCAATTAAGATAAATATTGCAATGAATTGAATATCAAGTTTATAAGTAATTATATGGAAAATTATAATCGCAAGCACCGCTAGTCTTGTAGCAAAGAGAAATCTAAGCCTTTTTAGCCGCTCCTTTTCGCAAAGCTCTAAAAGAGGTTCAAGTTCGTCTTTATACCTTTCAAGAAAATCTTTTTTTACCTGAGTATATGTTTTTCCCATAATCAACCGTTAATTAATTGTTTATGCTCAAATCGTTTGAAGTTGTATTTTTTTTGAAATAATCAATTAGCTTGTATATTGATATTATTTGATTAAATAAATTGAAAATTTCCATATTCTTCACTAAAGGTTTATTTATATTTACTATATTGAAAAATTGTTCATGGATATTTAAGGCAATGTAAAATTTATTATCCAAAAATGCACAGGAATATAAATCGCCTTGAAAAACCTTTGAAATATTGTTCAATCTTTCCATAAACGCTGTTGTAATTAAGTATCTTGCTTCAATTGGGTCATTTGTAAATACATCAAACTTTTTCTCAAAAACAACATCTTCAAGCTCGGTATGTTGCAGATGTTTTGCGGGGGATAAATGTTTCTTTGTATCCATAGTTACAACCGTATGGGATTTAAATTTTTTATAAAAAGTCATCTCTATAATAACCTGCATTAAACGGACGGAATCGCTAAGCAAAAAACTCGCTTTTGATATATTAAAAGCAATATCATTCCATACCCCGCTAAAGGGTGTATAAAAAGCGCAGCTTTCGTGTTTTGGAAGTAATTTTACTTTTGATTCGAGATGTTCAATGCGCTTTAGTTCTTTTTCGTAATATTCTAAAGTATTTGTTTTTGTATTCCATTTTAAATTTCCAAAGCAACTGCAAACTATGGGCATTAATTCGTTTTCCGCTTTTGTTTCAAATTTAATCTTGCCGCCTAAACGACTTAAAAATTTAAAAGGGCAAAAAAGAAAAATAAAAGGAAGGGCAATAAATGAAATTACACACAAGCTCATAAGTATCATCATTGTTTTACCCGACTCCCCTAAAGAAGGAAAAACACTTATAAGGAGTATTATTAACCCTGCAAAAACAAAAGGAATGCTTACAATCACAGTTGCGGTTTTCGGTTTTTTGCCGTGTTTCTTTAGTGCTTCTTGTCTATCTTTTTCTAAAGACTCCAAAAGCGGAACAATGTCTCTTTTGTACTTTATTAAAAAATCATCTTTTATTTTTTCATAAGTGCTTGACATGTTTTTTTTAAAAACTCCTTTTAAGAAATTGGTTATATAATTCAGCTGTTAAAATTTTCTTTTGTACTTGTATTTGTTGCTGTTGTTGTAAAATAATCAATTAATTTATAAATTGACAATATTTGTTCAAAAAAATCAGAAATTTCTTCTTCCTTCTTTTCTAAAGATGTACCTATATTTGTTATATTGAAAAATTCTTCTTGAACAGAAAATGCAATGTAAAATTTATCATTTAAAAAAGCGCAGGAATATAAATTGCCTTTAAAAACTTTTGAAGTATTATTCAACCTCTCCATAAAAGCAGTTGTGATTAAGTATCTTGCTTCAATGGGGTCATTTGTAAAAACATCAAACTTTTTCTCAAAAACAACATCTTCAAGCTCTGTATGTTTAAGGTTTTCTTCAGGGGGCTTATGAGATTTTGTATCCATAGTTATAAGTGTATGCGAGTTAAATTTTTTATTAAAAGTCATTCCTATTATCACCTGTCTGATACAGTTATTATTTTTGTTTTTGGGATAAAATTCCGTCTGTGATATATCAAAAGCAATATTATGCCATACACCGCTAAAAGGTGTAATAAAAGTGCACATATATTTAGTATCGGGGGTTGGAAGTAATTTCAATTTTGCACACAGAAAAGTAAATAAATATTCTTTTTGATAACGCTCTTTAGTCTTTCTAAATTTCATATTCCATTTTAAATTTTCAAAGCAGCTGCATATCAAAGGCATTAACTTATCTAATTCTTCTTCAAGCTTATTATTTCTTGCTTCATAGTGCATTATGAATACATATATAAAAAAAGAAATAAACAATCCAAAAACCGGCAAAAAAAACATAAAATAATTACAAAAAACAGAAAATACAATAAAAATGGCTAAAGCAGCCGCCGATATTATTAGACCCTTTTTAATCCTGTTTATTTCTTGATTTTCTTTTTCAAAAGATTTAAGAATAAGTATAATATTTTTTTTATTTTTTTCATACTTTATTAAAAAATCATTTTTTATTTGTTCATAGGCGCTTGACATGTCTTTTTCAAAAACTCCTGCATGCAAATTAATTTAAGGCTTTAAAATATGAAAAAAATTAAAAAACTTGCTTTATAAATAGGTGATACATAATTATAACTTTAGTTTAGCATAGTTTTAAAAGATAAAATCATATATATTATTTATCCGCCCCAAAAAATATAATAAAATATAATAAAATATAATAAAATATATGTAAAATTATATGTATTTATGCTTAAATACTTTCTCGCCCGTTGCATAAGGAGCAACAGTATCGTTTTTTCCATACAACTTATATTTATAAATCGTTAAACCATCTAAACCGACAGGGCCTCTTGCATGGGTTTTATTTGTTGAAATACCGACTTCCGCACCAAAACCATACCGAAAACCGTCTGAAAATCTTGTTGAACAATTTGAAAAAACGGAAGATGAATCAACATAATTCATAAATTTTTCAATGTTTTCTTTATTGTTTGATATTATTGCATCCGTATGACCTGACCCGTATTTATTAATATGCTCGATTGCAGTTTCAACGCTATCAACAAGTTTTATAGAGAGTTTTTTTGCTCCATATTCAATATCCCACTGTATCGGGTTTTCATCTATTTCAACACCCGCTTCAATTAGCGCATTTTTTAAATTTTCAAAATAGGGGTAGTTTTTGTGGATTAATAAAGTTTCAACAGCATTACAAGCACTCGGATATTGAGTTTTAGCGTCAAGTATAATATCAAGAGTATGGTTAAAATCGGCATTTTCATCCGTAAATATATGACAAATACCCGATGAATGCCCTAAAACGGGAATTTTTGTATTTTCTTTAATATATTTAACAAGCTTATTAGAGCCTCTTGGGATGATGAGGTTAATATATTCATCATAAGAGAGCATTTTATTAATATCTTCTCTTGAATAAACAAGGCTTATTGCGTTTTTTGGAAAGTCTTTTGTTTCATCAAGTGCTTCATCAACCAGAAGCGAAAAAAGCGTATTAGTGTTCATTGCTTCACTTCCGCCTTTTAAAATTCCGCAATTGCCTGATTTTATAATTAAAGAAGCAATTTGAATAAAGCAATCGGGTCTTGCTTCAAAAATTACCCCGATAACCCCAATCGGGCAGGATATTTTTTTTAAAATTAAATTATCATCAAGCTCTTTTTGCCAGATGGTTTTATTAACAGGGTCATCAAGTTTAATTAAATCATCAAGACCTTTAATTAAATCTCTTAATTTTGCTTCGTTTATTTTAAGGCGTTCAAAAGCGGCTTGATTAATTGTGCCTTCAACCAGAAGGGTTTTGGCGTTTTCAACATCCCTTTGATTTGCTTCAAATATTCTTTTTTTATTCTGCTCAATTTTTTTTGCAATATTAAAAAGCGCTTGATTTTTAATTGAATTATCAAGTGTCATTGTTTTAATAAATGCGTTTTTAGCGTTTTTTACAATACTTTCTATATCAATCATTTTAAATTACTACCAGATTATCTTTAATAACTACATCATCATCAAATTTATATCCTAAAACTTCTTCAATTTTATCGGAGTGTAAGCCCTTAATTTTTTCAATATCGGATGAACTATAACTTGCAATTCCTCTTGCAAATTCGCTGTTGTTTGTATCATAAATTGATATTATTTCACCTCTTTGAAAATTTCCTTGAACTTTAACTATGCCGATTGAAAGAAGGCTTTTTTGTTTATCGACTATTGCGCTCTTTGCTCCCTCATTTACGGTTATTGAACCCATAATATTTGTTGCATAAGCTATCCAGCGTTTTTTATGAGAAAGAGTTTTTGTCGGAAGAAAAAGCGTACCCGTATTTTTGTCAAATATTTTTCTTATAATATTTGGTGTTTTTCCGTTAACGATTTTTGCATATAACCCGCTTGAAGTTGCAACTTTAGCTCCAATAAGTTTTGTTATCATACCGCCTCTACCGCCCTTAGAGGCGCCTTGCGCCAATTTTTCAATTTTTGGTGTTACTTTTTCAACACATCTTATTAATTTAGCGTCATCAAATTCTTTAGGGTTTTTATCATACAACCCTTCAATATCTGATACCATTACAAGTAAATCAGCGTCAAGTTTGGATGCTACAATGGATGATAATTTATCGTTATCCGAAAAACTGGCATGTTCTAATTCGGATGGTGATACTGCGTCATTTTGGTTAATTATCGGAATTACTTTATTTTCAAGTAATTTATGAAGGGTTAATCTTAAAGATAAATATTTTTTTCTGTTTGCAAAATCTTCTTCAACAAGTAAAAGCTGCGCTGTTGTAATTCCGTATTTTTCAAACCCGTCTTGCCAAATACTCATTAGCATTGGTTGACCTACACTTGCTGCAGCTTGTTTTAGAGTGGTTGACAGCGATGTATCAATCCCCAGTTTTTTGGCGCCTAAACCGACAGCGCCCGAAGTTACAATTAAAATTTCCTTGCCTTGTTTATATAAATAAGCTAAATCTTCAATAAAAGAATATAGATGAGCTAAAGAAATTTCCCCGTATTCATTTCTTAAAATATTTGTTCCAAACTTAAAAACAATTCTTTTTGAATTTTCTATCATTTTAATTTAAAACCCACCAAAAGCTCGATTTGCGTATATTCAAGATTTAAAGATTGTGCAACGGCCTGATTTGTGATTTCACCGTTAAAAGTATTAACACCGTTTGATAAATCGTGATTTTCTTTAATTGCTTCAATCAAACCCAACTCGCCTAGCGATTTTAAATAAGGATATATTGCATAAGAATAAGCATAAGAAGCGGTTTTTGGAACTGCTGAGGGAATGTTCGGTATAGCACAATGCAATACGCCGTATTTTTCATAGAAAGGTTCTTGAAGGGTTGTGGGTTTATCTGTTGTTTCGACGTTTCCGCCCTGATCAATTGCAACATCAACTATAACAGACCCTTTTTTCATCTTTTGAACTATCTCTTTTGAAATAATTTTAGGAGCACAATGCGAGTGCATTAAAACGCTTGTTATGAGTAAATCTGCCTTTGGAACTTCCTGCTCAAGTTTTGCAGGGTTTGAATAATGAGTTTTAATTGATGTACCGTAAATCCCGTCTATTTGAACAAGTTTTTTAGGGTTAATATCAAATATGGAAACATCAGCCCCCATACCGATTGCAATTTGAGCTGCATTAAAACCTACAACCCCTGCGCCTATTATAATAACTTTACCCGGTTGAACCCCCGGAACTCCTGACAACAATACACCCGAGCCTCCAAAGTTACTTTCTAAAAAGCGAGAACCGATTTGAACGGCAAGCCTTCCTGCAACTTCTGACATAGGAGTTAATAAAGGCAGTTGTCCGTCGTCTGTTTCAACCGATTCTGAGGCAATAGTGGTCACTTTTTTTGTAAGAAGTGCTTTTGTTAAATCAGGCGCAATTGCAAGATGAAGATAAGAAAATATTATTAAATCCGCTCTAAAATATTGATATTCGCTCTGTTGCGGTTCTTTAACCTTAACTATTACTTTTGAATTTTCCCAAACATCTTTTGCGTTTGCTGCAACAATAGCGCCCGCTTTAATGTAATCATCATCCGAAAAACCGCTGTTAATTCCTGCTCCCGATTCAATTATAACGCTTAAATCAGCACCCGTTAACATTGCAGTTACATCAGGTGTCAGAGCAACTCTTGTTTCGCCTTCTTTTAATTCTTTTACAACACCAAAGTTATATTTCATATCGCCTCACTTTTTAAGTTTGATTTTATCATTGTAAAAAAAATATTTCAATTGAGTATTAAAGTTCATAACATATAGAATGTTTGGCTGCTTTGTTGAATGGTTATCAAGAAGTGATGATGGTTGTTTTGATGTTATTAGCGAGGGCAGAAAAAGCAATGCAAAACAACAATTAAAAATGTTATATAACGATTGATTGAGCTAAATTCAAAGAAGGCGGACTAAAGCCCGGTTCTTCAACCCTTCATATCGTTATAAGAACAAGGGAGAACAAAGGAGGAACAAGAAAGAGGAATTGAGCGTGTGAAAATATTAGCGAATGTATGCTTGAGCCAAGATATAAGCCGTGGGATTGGCTTAGATTCGCCAAGCTCTAAGTTTTAAAACCCGCAAGTTAGTTTAGGATGGCAGACTAAAATCTACCCTACTGTTGAACCCTCACTAATGATGTGGCGGTAAGGGTAGTTTTGGGATGGTAGACTAAAGTCTACCCTACTGTTGAACCCTCGCTAATGATGTGGCGGGTAAGCCGTAGGGTGGACTTCAGTCCACCGTTTTTCAAGGTTTAGTTTTAGGATAGCAGACTAAAGTCTACCCTGCTGTTAATATCAATGAAGACAAGTGTTCTAAGGTTTGAGATTGCCATACTGCCGCTCGCAACGACAAATAGAAAACAAGCACAAATACACACCCAAAAACAAAAAAATCTAAATTCAACCAAAACTCAACCCCAAGCCCACAACACCATTCATTATTTCTTTTTTGTCGCTGCGATTTTTGCAATTGTTTCATTAACTTCTTTTTGCATTTGAACTTGAATTTGCCTGATTTTTTCTATCCCGTCTTTTAAAGGCGCACCGGGGTCGCCAACAGGGTTAATATTTGTTCCTATCAAACTATCTTTAATTCTTTGAATATCATCTTCCGCACTTTTAATAATTATTAAAACCTTTTCCACTTCTTCATCACTGAAGCCGATTGCATATAATTTTGCGGTAATTTCAAGTTTAAGATCGCTTCTTTTTTCGTTAATTTGTTCCGTTTTGGTTTTTTCTTTTTTTTCTTCGTTATTCTTTTTTATAAATCTGTTAAATAAATCCATATTATTACCTCTGTATTATATCTACAACTTAACGCTATAATTTTTAACCCAATCAAGCCCGTATTTATCTATGTACAAAAAGAGCCATTCACGATATCTTAAATACATCCAAAGAGGATTGTTATAATACTGAAAACATTTTGCCTTACACTCTTCAACAATTTTATTAACCTCGGTTTTATTCATTCCGATACATTCAAACTCAATATTAGGACTGAATTCATATTCCGCTTCATAAATTTTTGTTATTCCGTATTTTTCCGGTTCATCCGCAATTTTAGCATGACGCCCCATTGTAAATACGCTTCTGCCGTAAGAATTAATAACTTCATGGTTATTTATTATCATATCAATTGTTTCTCTTGCGTCATCAGGCGTTTCAAGAGGATAGCCGAAAAATATAAAAGCAAAATTCCAAATACCATATTTATTGGCTGCTTTTAAAATATCAAATCTTTTATCTAAATCAATTCCTTTGTTAATAGACTCCATTATCTTTTTAGAGCCCGATTCCAAGCCCCACATAACCATCTTTAAGCCTGCTTTTGAAGCATGTTCAAAAATTTCTTCGCAAAATGCACTCTCAAGTCTTGCGTCACAAAAGAATTTAGGATTTATATCCGTTTCAAGCAATTTTTTTGAAAATTCGCTTAAATATGTTGGTGAAACCGATTCATCAATAAATTCATAATGAGTTATATTGTATTTTTCCTTAAGCTCACGCATTTCAATAATTACTTTATCAATGTTTTTAACATTGAACTCTTGCCCGAAGTCCTGATCGCAAAAAGAACATTTACCCCAATAACACCCTCTTGAAGTCTGATAAGGCATTGTAATTATAGGAGTGAAATATTTTTTTAAATCATAATCATCAAGATTAACGTTTTCCATCTTATTCAAGCGAACGGGAATCATCTGGAACGTTTCATAAGATTTTGAATTATCAAAATATATTAAATTAGAAACTTTTTCAATTTTTATTTCTTTATTAATAAATTTTGCAAGCTCTAATATCGGACCTTCTCCTTCTTCAATTGAAATTGAGTCGCAAAATATATTAAATTCAGGTCTTTTTATAATATCTTCTTTTATTCTTCCAAAGAAATTTCCCCCGATATTAACATGTGCTTTTGTATTCTTTTTTAATAAATATGCTAATGTAAGCCCTGCAATTAATTGACTTGAAGAATTAAGAGAAATTGCACACAGGGAATAGTTTTGAGTTTTGATTTCATCAGCTTTTGCTTTTAGATAATCCCAAAAAACATTAGATTTTTTATCAAAAACAAAGTGCTTAATCGACTCAAAATTAAACTTCATAAAAGGATTATAACAGCTGTCAAATTCAAGGTGCGTCGGAGAGTAAGCAAGAGAAATCAAATCAAGCGATTTATCAATATTATTAAGAGCTCTTATAAGATAATTAGGTGTAAAAAATTTATCTTCAGATCTTAAAACCCCTTTTGCCATCTCTATTAAGCTTGGAAGAAGTCGTGTTTGCGTGTCGTTTTTTTCAATAAATTTTTTAATTTTTGAAAATTTATATATATCGCACTTTTGCTCAAGAGTGTAGTCCTCTTCTTTTTTATTTTTGGAATAAATCCCTCTTATTTGCTGAAAAAGCTCTACATAATCTTTTTTAATTTTGTCGATTATAAAATTAAGATAATCACTTGTTAAAATATGATTATAAAATTCTATGTTTAAATCAAGTGAATGAGCGCTATAGCCATTGTTTTTCAACTGTCCCATTAAAGAAGCCATGGCAAAATGCGGACTTATAGGTGTCCATTGCGGCGGAAAAAGTAAAAGGATTTTTTTATCTTTTGACATATCAGCTTATACTCACATATAAACTAATTATACAACAAATGTTAACAAATGTAAATTTTTTTAATGCTTTTGCAATTATTTAAAAGTTAAATACTTTATATATACATAAGTAATAAAGAAAAGAGGTATTATTATGGAATTAAAATTACCCGAATTACATATCACAACTGCATCGGCACCGGCAGCAGCACCCGTAAGCGCACCGGCGATAAATACAACTCCCGCTTTTAATAATACACAAACTTACACAAATACGGCAGCTCAAACCTACTCGGCTCCTCAAACAAGCCCGAGTTTAACTAACTATCAAACATTATCCACAACTACAACTCAGCCAAGCACAACTTTAAACAGTGCAAGCTTAGTAAAAAACGATATATCAATTCACACAACATCCCCTGATGAAGAAGAAAAGAAAACAGAAAAAAAGAAACTTACACCGGAAGAAATACAAAAAAAATATAATGAAATTACTCAAGATTTAAATAAATCAGGCATTAAAACAACCCAACTGAATAACGCTGAAGAAGCAAATTTCGGCGATTATGGCGCAGCTTTATCGGATGATCTTAAACAAGAAATTTTAGACAGCTATGACACTGAAGCGGATTATCAAATACAATCAACTCTTGCAGGTCTTTACACAAGCAAAAGCGTAATGAATACAGACGAATTTATGGCAGCAGCAAGAGAAATGGGCTACGTTGTCGAAATTAACTATGTTGGCACAAGCTATATCGCTGATAATAAAGCAGACGGACACTACGATAAAGATATTACAAACGGCGCAATCGGCGTATTAACAATTACAGACCCTTCAACGGGCGGTGAAATAAAAATCGCAGACGCTAACGGAAACGGCGCAATTGAATCCGAAGAATTGTTTATGAATGAAATTCTTGAAGGTGTAAGCGCTAATATTGACACTACTCAATTCGCTAAAGCTGTTGCCGCAGCCAATGCCGTTGGAACAATTGACGAATCATCCGCAGTTGCTAACGCAATCGGTAACGATAAATTTGAAGCTATCATAGACGAATACAAAGACAGACTTGATGAAATTGAAGAAGAAATCGACAGAGCAGAAGAAGCAAAAGCTCGTCAGGAAGAAATAGACACTCAGAAAGAAAAACAAGGTCTGAAGAAGATTTCAGCTTCAAGATACAGCCAGCTTGTTGAAGAAGAGATGGAAAAATGGCTCGATAAAGAACTTGGCGAAGACGCAACAGAAGAAGAAAGAGCAGAATATATCGAAGAAGCCGCAAGACACGCTAATAAAGTAATATCAAAGAAATATACAGTATAGCTATCAAGATTATAAATACAATATTACAAAATCAAAACCCCTGTACCAAGCAGGGGTTTTTAATGTTAAATAATGAACTAAAAAAGAGGATTTAAAAATCCTCTTTATAAAAAATCAAATATAAACGATATCATTTGATTTTATCAATTTTAATATAAATCTTCGTTTTCTTGTCTAATTCTTGATTGAATGAAATTATTTTCAGGTTTTTTGGGTTCAGCAGTCTTTAGAGCATCTTCATAATTTAATTTTGCTGCGGCTGCTGCTTCCATTTTCTTTTCTTTTATAGCTTTTAATTCTTTTGCTTTTCTTTCTCCTCTGATTGTAGTGCTGTTAATAATACGATTTGCACTATCATATTGAGTTCTTGCTTGTGCATAAGTACCAAAAACAAGCATTGATAACATAGTAAGAGCTAAAATTTTCTTCATAATTCCTCCATTTAAAAATTATTGGTGTTATATATATTAAAACGTAAAATTCTAAAAAAATGTTCGATTTTAATATTTTTTATTAAGTTTTTGTAATATTTTAATTATATCACAATTTCTTTTTCGTTTTTATATGTAACATAACCTAAATATGTATCGGGAGGCTTTTTAAGATTTTTTCTTTTTGTATAGATAATTGGAGCTTTTCCCCCTGTTTTTGCTTTTGAATTTTCTTTTGTTAATTTTGCGCAGTATTCTAAAATATCTGCTTTTGGCTCTTTTTTATTGTTCGGGATTTTTAAAATCACATGACTGCTTGGAAAATTCTGCCCGTGAAACCATAAATCTTCGCTTTTTGCAACTTTTGAAACAAGATAATCATTTTGTTTGTTATTTTTACCTATGTAAATATCCCAACCTTTATAGTTAATATGAGTAAGATTTGTTTTTACATCTTCTTTTTTAGTGTTTTCAATTAAACCGATTTCAATAAGCTCGTTTTTAATTTCTTCCAAAGTTTCAAAATCGGCTGCATTTTCAATATTAAAAATTATGCTTTCAAAGTATTCAAGTTTAATTTTTGCGGCCTCAACCCTTGTTTTATTGTGTTCATAGCTAATTTTTGCCTTTTTATATAAGGCATAGTATTTTTGAGCATTATCCGAAGGAGTTAAATTTGTATCAAGTTCAATTGTTGTTTTATCAACTCTAAGCTCTTTATCACCCGTTTTAATTTGATAGATATATGACATTATTAAATCGGCAGTATTTTTATAATTTTCGACTTTTGAATAATCAAGCTCGTTTTGCGTTGTTTTTTGGAGTTTTTTATACTCATTAGTTAAATATTTTTTTAGTTTCTGCTTTTTTCTATCCAAAATTTCAAAAAACATTATATTTGAAAAATAATTATCGATTACTTCACTGATATTTGAACCTCCGCCCCAAAAATCATACAAAAATTCTTTATTTTGATAATTTTGAAGGTTTTGTAAAAATGAAAAAATATCTTCAATATTTTCAAATTTTTTAAATATTTCGCTTAATAGCGCCTGATTGAAATAGTAGAAATTATTTGAAATTTCTTTAATATTTTTATTTTTTGCAATTTCATAAAAAGTTGAATAGCTTGTTTGAAGAATATCAAGCTTTTGTTTTTGAGGAGGATAGATATAGTTAATTCCGCCGTAAATTTCTCTTATTGAGCTTTTATCCTGCGAGATATTATGAATTGAGCCTATAATAATTTTATTTTTTGAATTGTATAAAATTATGTTTGAGTGTTTACCCATAAACTCAAGCGCTAAGCACATTTGAGTAAGAGAGCCTATTTCATCAAAATAATCAAAATAAAGCTCTAATATTCTTTCATACTTAACAAGGTTAAAATCTTTTATTTTTGAGCCGTTAAGATATTTTCTTAACTGCATACAAAACATTGGCGGGCTTTTTGGAATTTTTATATCCCTTAAATTCATTGTTTTCTCATCTATAAAGCAGATATGAGGATATTTAGGGTTGATATTTATATAAAGTTTTTTATTTTTTCCTTCATCAAGATTTCTGATGTTTAAAATAATTTCATGCCTTGACGGGAGCTGAATTTTTTGTACAATAGAGCCTGAAATAAAATCTTTATTTTCAAGATAGAAATATTTTAAACTTAGAGAATCAAAGTTATACATAATTTTTATTTTAACCTGAAAAAGATTTATTTCATATTTTATTGTATAATTTATCTATGAATTGTTATTTTTTTGGAACATTTAACCCAATTCACTTGGGACATATAGAAATTGCCAAACAAGTTAAAGAAAAAGCGGGTTTTGAACGTGTAATTTTTATTCCCGCCTTTATGCCTCCTCATAAAGTTGAGGGCTTGGAAAGCTATTTAAATCGTCTTACTATGGCAAAACTGGCGCTTGGAGATGAAAATGTATCAGATATTGAGTCAAAATTAAGAGTACCAAGCTATACATATAGAACCGCTCAAAAACTGTTTGAAGAAAATAATAATCAAAAAATAAATTTTATTATAGGCTATGACCAATTTTTTACGCTTGAAAGATGGAAAGAGCCCGAGATTTTAGCAAAAACAATTAAATTTATCGTTATCCCGAGAAAATTTCAAAACGGGCAAATTATAAGCAAAGCCGTATTTGATTATTTTGCAAAAAAAGGTTTTGATTTTGAAGTTATTGATATCGGTTTTCTTGATATTTCTTCAAGTATGATAAGAAAAATGCTTCAAAATAACATGGATATTACGGGTTTAACAACAAGAGAGGTTAAGGAATATATTGAAAACAACGGACTATATAATAAATTGGCTGGAAAAAAATCTGTCGGCTAAAAGATACTCACACTCTTTAGGCTGTGCTAACACCGCTTTAAAGCTTGCAAAATTATACAATTTAGATGAAAATAAAGCATATTTAGCGGGTCTTGTGCATGATTGCGCTAAGAATACGGAAGATTATAAACTTCTTGAGATTATTCATAATGAAATTAAAACGGGTTTTGATGAAAGCGAATTGAAAAACCCTAAAACTCTGCATGCCATAGCGGGAGCTTATTTAATTCAGAAAGAATTTGAAATTGATGATAATGAAATAATTTTAGGGGTTAGAAATCATACAATAGGCAGAGTTAATATGAGCTTATTTGAAAAAGTGATTTTTCTTGCGGATAAAATTGAACCCAACAGCAGGGATGAAAAATATACAAAAAAATTATGGAAAATGATAGAACAAAATAAAGGCACAATCGGGCTTGATTTGGCTCTTTTAAGGTGTTTTTGCGAAACAATAAAAAGCCTTGTTAAAAGAAAGTTATATATCTGCCCTGCTACAATTGATGTTTATAATGAATTGCTTTTAAGCGTAGGAGAGCTTTTAGAGGACGACTAGAGAAACGTTTTATCAGCATCGCTTAGGCAAACTTCAAGTTCTAAAACATTAAAAGAATAGCTTTTTATATCTTTTATTAAATCTGTCAATTTTGCTTCATCCTTTTGAGTTGTGATAAAAGTATTAATTTTGTGCTTTTTTGCTAATGTAATTAAATTTAAAATATCTTTTTTTGTGTATTTATGATGATCACAAAAAGAAACCGTTTCTTTAAGATTATAGAATTGTTTTGCAAAATTAAAAAATTGTCCGCTCTGTCCGATTGCACAGAATGCTATTGCACTATTGGGATTTAATATATTGGCATGGGTTTGGATATTATAAATTCTCTTTGGCTTCATATTGCATAGCTTTATTGGAAGTTTGAAATTTTCTTTTGCCCAATTAATTGAAGAGTTTATATTTTCATCCGCTTTATTAACTAATATTATTTCATCCGCTCTTTTATTAAGCTCTGAAACAGGTTCTCTTAAAGGCCCTGAAGGCAAAAGATGATTATTTCCAAAGCGCATTTTTGAATCAATCAAAATTAGGGTTTTATCTTTTTTTATTTTTCGATTTGAAAACCCGTCGTCAAGAATAATAATATCCGTACCGTATTTTTGAATTGCGAGATTTGCCGCTTTTAATCTGTCTTTTGATGTTATAACAACAACGTTATTATTAACGGCACGTGCCGTTTGGTATGGTTCATCCCCGCAAAGCGCACCGTTTTCAAATTTCAGACCGTCATAATCTTTTATTATGTTAATTTTTTTATTTGATAATTTTGCGCCGTATCCTCTTGAAATTATTGCAACACGATTATTTTTAGAATAAAAATTTGCAAGATTTATTACTGTTGGAGTTTTCCCAACTCCTCCCGTTGTAAGGTTTCCGACACAAACAACAAAAGCATTTACCCTATTTTCTTTTAGAATATTTTTTTCATAAAGATAGTTTTTTAAATTAATTACCGTTTTATAGAAAAACTCTAAAAAAGATAAAACACTATTTAAAAAAAACGAGGGTTTTTTTCTTAAATAGTGAATATCTTGAAAATAAACTTTTAAAGAATTGCTCATATAAATATTAGAACATTAACCTGAATAATAAGAAACGTTTATTTAACTTTTGCGAGAATTTCTTAACATTTTGAGTAATTGTTTGAATATCTTTAACCGTATTTTTAAGCTTCATCTTATCACAATCTTCAAGTCTGTTATAATCATCCATAATTCGAGCTATATTTTCCGTTATTGTTGAAAGATTTGTAACGGTTGAAGTTAAATCTTCTTTAAGCTTCGGATCTTTTGTATATTCATTTACATATTGGCTGATTTCAGAAAGATTTTTCATTGTCTCATTAACGTCTGCTATAATTTCTTTTGTTTGATTATCTTCTAAGATTTTATTAACGTTATCGGACATTTTTCCAACGGATTTTATACTTGAAACAATATCATTTTTAAGTGTTTCATCGGATAGAATATCATTAACATTTGACGATAATACGGTTAAATTCTTAACTAAATCTTCCGATTGGACAATTAAGCTGTTTATTTCAACCTTGCTTGAATCAATTAAAAGTGCTGCCTTATCAAGCGTTGTATTTGCGCTTTGAGTAAGAGTTTGGATATTTTCAACAGAGGTTTTTAAGCTTCCTATAAATTCATCCGATAAAATTTCAGAAACTCTGTCGTTTGTTTCAGCCAAAGAGCGGGCTGCTCTAAACTGTAAGTCCATAAAATCCGATAAACGCATAGGCTCAATTACGGTATATTTTAAATCACTCTTTGGAGATTGCGGAATTTCTCCATCCGTTAAATAGAACATTAATTTATCATTGTTAATTTTCAGGCTTATTGTTTCACTATCAAGAATCAGCCCCGGCAAATCCAAAACATAGTTCAATTTTATAACATTTTTTGTTTTAATTCTTTGTCTAATTTCATAAGGCAGCTGCGCTTTTTTAACAACCTGCGCTTCAAGCACTTTACCGATTTTTTGTTCTCCTTGGGTTAGCATCATATAAATTGCGTCATCTTTTTCAATACTCGTTTTATCGGATGTGGTTTCAGTGTACATAGTTTCAACCTTAGGAGGAGTAACTTCAAGGAATTGCTCGCCTATAATACCCGATTGCTGAATGGAAATTGTTGAAGCATAGGGAATTTCAACCCCTTTTTCGGTTACAACAAAACGAAGTTTAACATAACTGTCCTTCCCTTGAATTACGGGTGTAATTTCTTCAACCTGACCAATTCTAAGACCCATCATCTGAACGGCAGAACCCGCACGCATTCCGTTAACATCTTTAAATGCTAAATCTATTCTTTCTCCGCCCGATAAACTTCTTCCTTTTACCCATAAAACCGTAAAGATTAAAATAGATATTGCAGCAAGTGTCAATATGCCGACTTTTAAAGATGAAGTATATTTAGCTTTTTTATCCATTTATTTATTTCCTTTAGTTTTATTTAGTTGCTATATTCATAGGCCCTTGAATTGAGGCTGAAACAAATTGCCTTGCATATTCATTTCTGCCTTGCAGTAGTTCCGCTACACTGCCGTTAAAAACAATATTTCCCTGATAAAGCATTATAACATAATCAACCGCCCTTTTAATTGTTGATAATTGATGTGTTACAACAACGCAAGAAGCATTGAGCTCTTTTTTAAGCTGAACAATATAATCTTCTATCATGGTTGATGTTACGGGGTCAAGCCCTGCTGTCGGCTCGTCATAGAGTATTATTTGAGGATTTGTCACAATTGCTCTTGCAAACCCGACACGCTTTTGCATACCGCCCGATAATTCCGAAGGGAATTTATCTTCAATTCCTTCTAGACCAACCATTTTTAGTTTTTCTGAAACGATTTTTGAAATTTCTTCTTTGGTATACTTTCCTCTTAAATCACGTCTTTCAACAAGCGGAAAAGATATATTGTCGTATACGTTTAAAAAGTCAAATAGGGCGCTATATTGAAAAGCCATAGCAATATCAGACTCTTTGGGATAGATTATTTCACCTTCATCTTTTGGTAAAATTCCTGATATGATTTTTAATAACGTTGATTTACCGCTACCTGAAAAACCTACAACACCAAGGGTTTGACCGCTTTCAACCTTGAAAGAGATATTATTTAAAACTTTTTTATTATCAAATACTTTAACTAAATTTTTAACTTCGAGTGTCATTTTTTAATTTTTAACCTTTACAGATAAAATATTGAAGCAAAAATAAAATCCCACATTGCAATTGCAAGAAAAGACCAAACAACCGCTTTTGTTGTAGCTAAACCGACCTCTTTAGCTCCGCCCCTTGTAGAGTAACCGCATGAGCAGCTAATTAGTGCTATTGTACCTCCAAAGAATGAACTTTTTAAAAGTGCAATAAAAATATCTCTTATATATAGCCCATGCCAGAGTGATGTTACATAATTAAGAAGGCTTACTTCCGCTGTTATATGAGAAACAACACCCGAACAAACAAGACCGAATGTTCCTGCTATTACAAAAACAACGGGCATAAATAAAGCCCCTGCAATGAACCTCGGAACAATTAAATATTCAACAGGATCAACCCTTAAAACCTGCATTGCGTTTATTTGCTCCGTTACGGACATTGAAGCAAGTTCAGAAGCAAAAGATGAACCCACCATTGAAATAATTGCAAAACCGCTCATGACAGCAGAAAGCTCTCTAACCATTACAAGGGCAGAAAGTGTACCGATATAGTCAACTCCACCCTGACGTGCAAGCTCGGGCGCTAACTGCATTGCAATAATTGCAGATGTCATCCCGACAATCGTTAAGCTTATTGGCAGGCTGTCAAATGCAAAGCGTTTAGATTGCTCAATTACTTCTTTGAAATTAACTTTAAAACTAAGAGTATACGCTAAGACACGGGAAAAATCACTCCCGATTAAGCCAAGGGTAATTAAAAACTCCTTAATTTGCCCCCATAATAATAAAAAACCCTGATAAGTTAATGTCTTATTTAACTCAAACATAAACTTATTTTAGCGCAAAAATATTTTTTTGGCACCATTTTTAAGCATTTTTTTAATTCAAACAGATGACAAATGAATTTCATAAACTTATTAAAATGTAACTATGATAAAAATTGCACTCATACCGATTGATAACAGACCCATCTGCTACGATTTAATTAAAGATATTTTGGCAATTGATAAAAATATTAAGCTTTATTTGCCCGATATATCCGATTTAGGCGGGCTTGTAAGCATGTCAAACATTGATAATATTTTAAGTTTTATTAACACTATAGATAGTGTTGATTATTTAATCATTTCTCTTGATACAATTGCTTATGGCGGATTGGTTTCATCAAGAAGATGTGAAGATAGTTTTGAGCAAATAAAAAACAGAATTGAAAAGTTCAAGGTAATTGCAGCTAAAAAAGCAAAAAAAATACTTGCGTTCTCTTCAATTATGCGAATTTCAAACAACAATATAAATGAAGAAGAAAAAGAGTACTGGGCGCTATACGGTAAAAGAATTTTTGATTGGTCTTATTACCTTCATAAAACAGAGGTTGAAAAAAGTTATAATTGCGTATTAAACAAAGTTCCCGATGACATTTTGGAAGATTATCTGAATACAAGAAAAAGAAATTTTGAAATTAATAAAATTTATCTCAATTGGGCTAAAGAAGGTTTTTTTGATACTTTAATACTCTCTAAAGACGATTGCAGCGAATTTGGTTTAAATGTTAAAGAAGCAAACGAGCTTAACAATATAATTAAAAAAGAAAATATAAAAAGCGCAAAAATTAAAACAGGAGCGGATGAAATTCCTCTTTCTTTAATTACAAGAGCCCTCTTATCAAATAATAAAATTAGCATTAAACCTATATTTTTAGAAGAAAATTCAATTGATTTAATTTCAAAATATGAAGATATTTCAATTAAAAATTGTGTCTTAGCTCAAATTGAGCTTGCAGGGGCAAAACTTAGTTTAAATAATGCGGATTTAACTTTAATTATTAATAATTTTAAAGCTGAGCAAGGAGATTTGGTCTTAGGAGATATTATTAATTCAATTGATAAGAAAATTGAATTTCCAAAAAGCCCTTATTTTATAGCTGATGTTAATAATGCAAACGGTGCGGATATTAAGCTTATAGAGCAGCTTTTAAGGGAAAATATTAATAATTTTTACGGTTATTGCGGCTATAATACAAGCGCAAATACTTTAGGCTGCGCTATATTATGCGCTGTTATAAAAACTCTTTCAATAAAAAATAAGACTTATGATGATAATGCTTTTAAAAAAATTCAATTTATAAGATTGCTTGATGATTGGTGTTATCAGGCAATTTCAAGAAAATATGTAAGAGAATCTGCCCCAAATTTCAATTTTAATTTTATGGAGGCGCTTAAAGAAAAAGAAGGGGAGCTTAATTCAAACTCCAAAAAAATATCCGAATTTTTAAATTTTTACCCGAAAGAAATTGAATACGCTCTACCTTGGCAAAGGTCTTTTGAAGTTAGAATTTCTCTAAAATAAACGCTTTAATAAAAGCCTTAGGGCAAATTCAACTCTTGATATGATAGACAAAAATAAAGAGCAATAGTATCATTGTATTAGGAATGATACTGTTAAGATGGAAAACCAAAATTTAAACACTGATAATACAATTGGCTCCGACGATGAAGATTTAATCAGTACTACTTCAACGGGCGGCTTTAAGCGTATTTGCAAACTTTATAATTTCAGACGTCCCGACAAATTTTCAAAAGAACATTTAAAAGCTTTGCAAGATATCCATAGAGATTTTGTAAGACATCTTGCAACGGTTCTTACGGGATATTTAAGAATGGAAGTTGAAATCGACGTAATTTCAATAGACCAGCTGACCTATGAAGAATATGTCTGCTCAATGCCTCCGCATATTCAAAATATGATATTTAAACTTAATCCCCTGTCAGGTGAAATATCAATGGGTATAAGTCCCGAGGTTTTAGCTGTTGTATTGGATAGAATGCTTGGCGGCGCAGGGGTTATAAATGACAGCTCAAGAGAGCTTACGCAAATTGAAGAGCTTTTAACAATTAAATTTGTTGAAAAAATTATAAAAATTTTAGAAGAAGCATGGGATGCGATTTTACCCGTCAAATCGGAATTTGTTACAATTGCAAATAACTATCATTCTGTTCCCATTACAACATCGGGTGAAATTGTAACCTTGATATCTTTTGAAGTAAGACTGGGTCAAAAAAACTTTGGTTTAATGAATATTTGTTTTCCCTATCCCGTATTGGAAACAGTATTACCAAAATTAACTCCTCAATATATTTATCAGCATACCGCAGTTGTAGCTAATGAAATCGGAAAGAATGAAACCTTAGAAAAAATTAAAACAGCAGAGCTTGAAATGCAGGTATTATTGGGGATGGCAAATATAGAAATCAACGATGTACTGGATTTAAAAGTTGATGATGTTATTAAATTAGACCAAAAATTAAATGAAAAACTTGTTGCCTGTGTTAATAAAAAGAAAAAATTTATGGTAATACCCGGCATGATATCTAATAAAATTTGTGTAAAAATAATGGAGCAGTATAAACCCAAGGAGTAAAATTTGTCATCCGAACCGCAAAATCTTGATATATCTAAGTTAGAAAATGTTGAAAGACCAAAACAACTTACAAAGTCTAAAACATACAATCTTTTATTGGATGTTGAGCTTGAAATGTCTGCAATATTAGGAGAAACAGATATCTCTCTTCAAAAAGTACTGGATATTACAAAAGGTTCAATTATAGAACTTGACAATAAAACAACCGAACCTATCAAGCTTCTTGCAAACGGAAGAGAAGTAGCAAAAGGTGAAGTAGTAATAATAGAAGACAACTTTGGCATAAGAATAACCGATATTAAAAAGAACAATCAGGAATAACGAAACGGCGGGGAATATGGACTCAAAAAAAGTAGAAGTAAGTGCAGAGTTAATGGCGGAAATTTTCAAAATCGCAGGTGAAACAATGACTGAACCTGTTTCAGATGAGGCGTTATTAAATGTTGTATTTAAATTAAGAGCGTTAAACAACCCTCCCGAAGAACCCCCCGTAGAATATGAAGAAACACCTGTTTCAAATAATATTCTTGTAATTGACGATATAGGGGTTGTAACTTATCAGCTAAAAATTCTTTTATCAAATTTAGGATATAATGTCCAGGTTGAAAAAGATATATTTAGCGGTTTGAATACTTTTATTAAAACAAATTATGCTTTTGTTATTATGGATTTATTTGTTTCAACCGAACAGGAAGGTTATACTCTTTTAAATGAAACAAAAAAAATAATAACAAAGAACAATCTTGCAACAAAAATTATTGTTATAACCGCTTCCGTAAAAGCGGAAAATAAAGTAAAATGTTTAAACGGCGGTGCAGATTTATTCCTGAAAAAAGACGCAGGCTGGCAGGATAAACTCGTAGAGATGATTGAGAATACTCATCCTTTAACTTTATAATATTGTTAAGAAATTTTTACAAACTTTTAAAATAATTATATTCAAATTGAATATAATTATTTTTTAATAATATAATATGAGATATGATAAACAACACCGAAGTTAATAAAAAAATAGCACTATACCCCGGAAGCTTTGATCCTATTACAAACGGGCACTTGGACGTCTTAGAGCGTGCAAGCAGGATGTTTGACAGCGTTGTAATAGCCGTCTTAAACCATCCTCTTAAAAAACCTTTTTTGGATGTTCAAACAAGGGTTGAGTTAATCAAAGGCGCTGTTTGTAATATGAAAAATGTTTCAGTAGATAGCTTTAGCGGGTTAACTGTTGAATATGCAAGACAAATTGGGGCAAAATTTTTAATTCGAGGACTTAGAACAATAACAGACTTTGAATACGAAGTTCAGCTTTGCCAGACAAATCAAGTAATTGCTCCTGAAATTGATACGGTGTTTTTATCAACAAGACCGGAACATAATTTTATTTCCTCAAGCATTGTGAAAGAACTGTCTAATCATAAAACTGATATTTCTAAATTCGTTCCAAAAAATGTGGTAAAATATTTACAAGATGACATAGGAAAGGTTATAAATTAAAATGGCGGAATCAGTAAATAAAATGTTTGATTTAATTGATGATTTGAACGCTTTATGCGATGACGGTATTCCTGTTTTTCCGGGACACATGGTCATCAAAACAAAAGAACTGTATAAAATTGTCAACGCATTTCCAAATGCAATTTCTGACGAAATTAATGATGCAAGAATAATATTAAAGAAAAAAGATGAAATTTTACAAGAAGCAAAACTTAGAGCAGAACGAATTATTCAAGACGCTGAAAATGAAAGATATAAACTTTTAAATGAATCAAGTTTAAATAAAGCAATGGAAGAACATGCCGAAAAATTCAGACAGACGATTTTTGAAGAATGCCAGCAAATTAAAATGGCAGCGTTTAACGAAGCTCAGGAACTTAGAATAAATGCTAAAAATGAATCAATAAAAATGAAAGAGTCCTCTCAAGAATACGCTCAACAACTTTTAAATAATCTTGAACAAAACTTAAACAAACTTTATCAAGAAGTTATGAACGGTCAACAAAGACTTCAGGAAATGAGGTCAAATGATACAATGCAGCAAATGAAAAGCGAGCAATAAAAAAATTCATCTTGTAAATAAATTACCGAAAATAAATTGTCAATTAGTGACAATTTATTTTTTTATCTGTTTTGTATGTAGTAGCGAAGATGGTTAAATTATGAAGATAAATTTTTCAACTTTAAATATAAACAATATTAAAAATACAAAAAACAATTTAAAAACTTATAGCTATTCAGTTAATCCGTTTGTACAACACAAAAAAGATAGCTTTGAAAAAACTATTCCCTTTAAAGGTGATAGTTTTGAATTGGATGAAGATATGCAAAAAGTATACTCGTCTTTAGATGAAAAGGATAGAAAAGACGTTACAATAGGCATATTTTTAAATTTAATGATGTACACAAAAAATAAATTACCGTCAATTTTTAGCTCATACAAAAATATTGTAAATGAAACAATTGCAACTCAAGCAGCCATCCAAGGCGGCGATTGTCTTAAATATCTTCTGCCCTTTTTTGAAGAAAATGACATCAAAACAAATGAACAATTAACTAATCTGGTAAAATTTTTTGAAAAACTAATCAAGGTTTACCCCGACGCTTTAGACTCTCCAACAGCCTTTATGGATGTTAAATCAAAAATAGATAACGAGGAAGATTTACTTTGTTTCCCGCAAATAGCTCTTGCTTATCAAAATTTATCCGATGAAGGTTATTTGGATGATAATATCATTGATATTAACAAAACAATTTTAACGCTGAAAAAAATAGGTGTAAAAAACGAAGCAAATTTTCAGAAAAACTTTTCTTATCTTAAGGAAAGATACGGCAATTTTGAATATCAGGAAGATTTGCTTTTTGCAATGCACTATTTAGCTTACAGTTACACTGATAAAGAAAAAACACTGCAAGCTATTATTGACGAAAATCCCGAATTAAAAGGAATAAAGCCCGAACAATTATATACAAACAATAGCGAGATAATAAATTATCTTTCTTCAAAGTCGGACTTGCTTTGGCCTGTTGTATTTGAACAACTTGCACTATTAAACCCCGGGCAGGAAAAAATAACTCCAAAATCTCAACAGGTTGTTGACAGGCTTATGGATACAAGTACTCCGAGCGCTAAGCTTGATTTTTTAGTATTCTTAGCCGAACAGGATTTAGATATAAGCAAGCTTAACAGATTAACTTCTTTATCGGATGTTACCGATATCAAACATGAAGATTTAATAATAAATAAAAACGCAATAACTGAATATGTAAAAGAAGCTAAAGAAATTGACGACAAAAAGGCTGATGATTTTTATTTTAAATTTGCGCAAGTGCTAAATTCCGTTTACGAAAACGAAGATAGTTCATATTTAACCGACGGAACAAGCGAACTTATTAAAATTATTGACGATTTTAACCTCAAAAACGACAGAGATTTTATAAGACTCTATAATGATTTATCTCAAGCAAATTCACAAAAAAATCAACAGAAGGGTAAAAAAACTCAAAATAAACCCCAAAAACCAAAACAAACAGATATAAGAAATTTTGTCGAATTATTGAGTTTTAGAGATAAGTCTTTGTTGGAAAAATACCAAAAAAATATAAAAAGTAATAAGCAAATGTTTATTACAACTCTGCAAAAAAGAAAAAAAGAATTTGAACTTAATAAACAACAGATTGAAAATTCTTTAAACAATTCCGATTTGGTTGATTTCTCAACTCAAAGTGCTTTTGATGTTTATAAAAAATATATCGGATATTCACTCAATCATAATATTTCGCTTTCACTGTTTCTTAACAGCTTTGATTACAGCGACTTAAAAGATAGCGGGGAATACAAGAAAATTCTGGATAAATTTAACAGTTTCAGAAGTCTTTTAGCTAATGATGAACAAATCAGAAATTTTATATCAAAAAACGAAATCAAGCTTGATAATTCAAAAGAAAATGAAACCTATTACAATCACTGTATTCAAATAATCAGAGCATTAGGCGCAAATCAAAACGAAAAATACAGAAAATTTTATCAAAAAAAGCTTTTAGAAAATGATTTTATTAAAAATTCAAAAACAAGCCTTGCTTCAATTCTGAATCATAAGTCAGAAAAAGAAATCAGAACGCTTTTTGAAACAATTTTAGCAAAAGACATTAATACAATTCAGGAACTAAACGCAATTGTTAATGTTTGCAAAACTAAAAATAAAAACAGCATAATTGAACATTTTCAATCTCAAACAAATATTGATAAATATGAATACCCCAAAAGAATGCAATTTGTTAAAGAGGCTCTAAAAACCTTAGGTGCTGCAATTGTAATTGATGATAGCAATATTGGCGCAATCAATCTTGAAAATTTCCCTCTTGATAAGAAGGTATTGCAAAAAAATCTGATTGAGCTTGCAAACGACCTTGCAAAAGCTAAAGGACAGGGTAATTTTATAGCAAATTTAGAATCCGCAAAACAAACAAACGCAAATGCAAAAATAAGCCCTTACAAGATTGCAACGGAAATTACAAACACATTAGCAAAAGATATAACACCGAACTATAATATAATGAGAGAATTAAGGCTTCCTCCCGCACCTGATTCAAGCAGTGTATCTCAAAATATATACAGAAATGTCCTTGCTAATTCATTCCCTCAAGAATTTATCAATCTTGTTTGCGATAATGAATTTGAAATTTTTGACAATGGGGAAAAATTTAGCCCAAATATAACAATCCATGCTAAATTAAGAGCAATTGAAAGATTTGTTTTAAATAATACAGGCTCTTTTAAAAAACTATACACCTCTCAAGCAAAAGACGACTTAACAAAGCTGTTTAAAACAATTTATACATCAACACCTTTGAATATAACAAAATCAAAAGATGACAGATTTGTTGCAACTTTTATGTATAACTCTACACCCATAAAAGCGGTATTTGCAAATAACGGTATGCTTATAACCGTTTCTCGTTAGTTGTAAAATTTAAGAGCTTATTTCAGGATGATTAGAGTTTGACAATACAATCTCGTAGTATTCGTTTTTGTCAAAGTTTATTCCCCATTTTTTAGAATTTAAAGATTTATATTTGGGTTTTTTCTTCTTTTTTGGTTTAATTTTATTCTCTTTTTCTTCCATTTTTACATTACTACTTCAAGCCGCATAGAGTTTTTTGTAACCTTAACAAGCATTTTTGTACTATCAACTTTTACAATAAAACTTGCATTATCGCCCGTTTTCTCCGAAAGCCTGTATTTAATTTCATAGTTGTTGAGTTTTTGTTGATTAAAGTTATAAAGAGCAAATACATCATCAAACAAATAGCCCATAAGGTTTACATTGCCGTTATATAATATACACATAAAGCCTCTTTCGGGCGCAATTTCAACTTTTGAGAGCATGGTTGGTTCGTTTGTTTTTTTCTTTTCTTCTTCTTTTTGAACTTTTGAAGCAAGATTTGTTGTTTGAGCGGCTGTATTAGAATTAACTTTAGGTTGTTTTTGCGTATCCATCATTTTAACGGCTTTTTTTGCATTTTCATTATCATACTGTCTTGCAACATTTTCCAATTCCTTTGGTGCAACGTTTGAAAATGTTTCTTCTTTAATTATCCGCCTGATTATATCATATTCATGTTCATTTTGTGATTTTTGGAATTTGGAATACTTATCCTGATAAGGTTCAACCTTTGAATTTTTATTGTTATTATTCACACAACGCTCTTGTAAATCAAACTTTTTAACAATATCAGGGTTTGCAGGGGAACAAAAACCCATTTGATTAACATATTCGTCAAATTTAAAATATTCTCCTGCGGGTTTTGGCGCCTGCTGTTGCTGCGAAGTCTGCTCAACCGTTTCCATAATTGAAGGAGCGGGCTTTTCTTGCGTTTTTTCAATTTTCTTAACGGGTCTTATGGGTTCATATTTTTTTACTTTTCTTTCTTCAAATAAATCTTTTTTTCGCTTCAGTTTAATATCATTTGAATTTTTGTTTTTACGACTGTTGCGTACTGCTAAAGAAAGAATTGCAATAATTCCAAATATAAGAGCAAAAACAATCAAAGCTAAATGCCACGGTTCAAGATTGTATTGCATAGCCTTATATTTCAATCTTTCAGCCATTTTATCAAGCTTTAGTTTGATATCAGGTTCAAAAGCACCTTTTGGAAGTTTTACCGATTCAAAAATTCCCGAATCTTCAATCATAACTTCGCTATAATCTTTTGCTGCCTGCTGTGTTATATCATCAGAAGTATCAATTTCTTCAACTTCCCCCAGCTCCGCATCATCGCTACCTTCAAAAAACTCGGGTGTTAATGCTTCTTGTTTGCTGTTTGATTTTTCTTTTTTTGTTTTTTCGGCGTCTTGTTGAATTAAATCTTCAATTTTTGCAGCTTTTTGAACCAAAACAATAGTTTTAGGCGAGTTTTTTTGCTCTAAAGATTTATTGAAACTGTCTTTTGTTGTTTTTATTTGAGAGGGCGGTTCTTTTGATATCTTTGTTTCAGAACTTTTTAGGGCATTTTCTTTTTTTTGCGGTATTGAAATTTGTTTTGTCGGCTCTTTTAAAGCTGTTTTTTTAGGTGTTGCTTTTTGCGCTACCTCTTTTTGCAGCGTTTCTTTTTGAGGCGCTTGCTTTTTTATATTCTTTTTTGTGTTTTCTTCAAGAGGAGTATTTGTCTGCTTTTTAGCTTCAACAAAGGTATTTTGTTTTTTTACTTCACCTTTTACACTTTGAGTTGTTTGCTGATATTGTGTTTTAGGATTTTGAATTTGATTGTTTAAATTTTTTTTTTGAGCTTCTTGTTTTGAAGCATTTAGAGGCTGACTATTTAAAGCCATGGCATTATCTTGATTTTGTTGAGATTTTGTTTGAGTGGAATTTTTAATATTTATATCAAAAGTTATTGGTTTAGAAGTGTTAATATTAATTTTTGTATAACCGTTATTTACGTCCTGTCCTGCGTAGGGATAAGCTGCCGTTGTAATGTTTCTTATGTCGGGAGTGGTTAAAATTGTTTTAGAGGCAGCGTTTTTTGTTTCGGGCAAGAGTATATAATAATTTAAATCACTCTTTTTAATAACCCTTACAGGTTCAGAGTATCTGTTTTGGGTGTATAGATTTATTGTATAATAATCACCGTCAACCTTTGTCAGCTCAATTTTATTCAGAGAATTTTTATATTCCGAATCAATTGCATAAACTGCATTTGTAAATAATGCGGTTAAAATTATGAACGTTTTTGCTATATGTTTAAGCACTTTTTACTATCCTCTTTTTGTTTGTTCATATTTAATTTATAATTAATACATATTATAATATAAATATCCTTAAGTGTAAAAAAAATTGTAAAAAATTGGCTAATAAGATGAAAAATAATGACAAAGAAATTTTATCACAAAATAATAAATCAGGTATTGTTACAATTGTTGCCCGTCCTAACGTCGGTAAATCAACCCTTTTGAATAAAATTTTAGGACAAAAGGTCGCAATAGCAACCCCTTTAAAACAAACAACAAGAAAAAATTTAAAAGGAATTTATACCGATTCTAACTCTCAAATTATTTTGGTTGATACCCCGGGGGTTCATAAACCGACAAACGAGCTTGGTAAATATCTTTCAAGCCAATCAAAAGAAGCTCTTTGCGGTTGTGATTTAATTCTTTTTATGGTTGACGGATCTATTCCTTGCGGCTTAGGGGATAAATGGATTTGGGAAAATTATCTTAAAGATATTGACACTCCCGTTTTACTTGTTGTAAATAAAGTTGATTTAATTAAAGACCTTGAAAAAAGAGAGCTTAACATATACAGCTATAAAAAAATCATTGAAAAAAATATTGATTCAATTAAAATTAGCGCAAAAACAGGAAGAAATATTGATGATTTAATTAAAAAAATTAAAGAGTATCTCCCTTTTGGTAAAAATTTTTACGATGAAGATATTGTTGTTGATTCTAACATGAGAGAGATTGCTTGCGAAATTATAAGAGAAAAAATTATTCTGAATACCAAAGATGAAGTTCCGCATAGCGTTGCGGTTATGATTGATAATTACAAAGAAGAAGAAAATATTGATAAAATTTGCGCAAAAATCATTGTCAATTCCGAAAGCCAAAAAGGTATTATCATAGGTTCAAAAGGCTCAATGCTTAAAAAAATCGGAACAAGCGCACGTCTTGAGCTTGAAAAAATGGTTGAGAAAAAAGTTTACTTGGAATTATTTGTAAAAGTTGAAAAAAATTGGCTTAAAGATAAGAATATGATTAAAAGTCTCGGCTTTGAATAAAAAGAAAATAATAAAAATAATAAAACATTAAAACCCCTTGAATTAATGACTTTCAAGGAGTTTTAATTAAACAGTTTAATCAAGTTTGAACTTATTTTTGAGTTAGTTTATTAACCGCTTTAGTTAATCTTGATTTTTTTCTTGCAGCGGTATTTTTATGTAAAATACCTTTGCTTACTGCTTTGTCGCACAATTGATATGCTTTTGATAATAGAGCATTTAATTCTGATTTATCTTCAGAGTTTGCAACTGTTAAAACTTTTTTAACAGCGGTTTTAATTGATGTTTTAAATGCAACATTACGTTCAGCATTTCTTTGAGCAATAAGCACTCTTTTTTTAGCGGATTTAATATTTGCCATTTTCTTTCCTTTCACAAAAATAACTTATGTATCTTTGGAGGTTTGAGTGAGTACTTATATAATACGCAAAAATAATTTTTTTTGCAAATAATACCAACGATACAAATCAAAATGTAAATATTACAAATAACCTGTTTATGATATAATTTCTTAAGAAGATATTGGGAATAATAAAAATGGAAAAATTCTATACAACAACTGCAATTGATTATGTTAACGGTGCTCCTCATATCGGGCATGCTTATGAAAAAATATTAACGGATGTCTTGTTCAGACATTTTTCAAAAAGAGCTGATTGCGCCTATATGTTAACAGGGACGGATGAACACGGTATAAAAATTCAAAAAACTTCCGCTTCAATGAATATCAACCCTAAAGAATTTTGCGACATGAACGCTCAAAAATTCATTGACAGTTGGAAATTACTTGATATAAATTATTCTCAATTCATTAGAACAACGGATGAAAAACATAAAAAAATTGTTCAAAAAATCTTTAAAAAGCTTTTAGATAAAGGTGATATTTATAAGCATTCTTATACAGGGCTTTATTGTTCGGGCTGTGAAGCATTTTTATCAGAAAAAGACCTTGATGAAAACGGTTTTTGCCCTGTTCATAAAAAAAAGCCCGAAGTGGTATCTGAAGAAAACTACTTTTTTAAACTGACAAAATATAAAGAAGCAATAATTAAGCATATCAAACAAAACCCCGATTTTATCGTTCCTTCTTTTAGGGCAAACGAAGTATTAAATCAGCTTGAAAATATTGAAGATATATCCGTTTCAAGAGCCAAAACAAACGTATCATGGGGAATTGATGTTTTAGACGACCCGACACAAGTTATCTATGTTTGGATTGACGCACTATCAAACTATATAACGGCAATCGGTTATGACCCTGATGGTTCATCTGATTTATTTAAAAAGCTTTGGAGTGCTGATGTACAGGTTATTGGAAAAGATATTTTAAAATTTCATAGTATTTATTGGATTGCAATTTTAATGGCGCTTGATTTGCCCTTGCCTAAGCATATTTTAGCACATGGCTGGATAACAATTGATGAAGCTAAAATGTCTAAGTCATTGGGTAATGTTATTTCACCAAAAAGCATTATGGAAGCTTTTAATATGACTGAGCCCGATGCACTTCGCTACTATATGGCAACGGCAGCGCCTTGCGGAAAAGACGGGAACTATTCCGACAACGATTTTAAAGAAAAAGTTAACGCCCATCTGGCAAATTCTATGGGAAATCTTTTAAACCGTACTCTTTCAATGCTTGTTAAATATTTTGATGGCGAAATTAAACAAGAATTTATCAAAAAATCTCCTCTTTTTGATGAAGCTCTAAAGACAATTAAAGAAGTAGAACATCATTTTGATTATTTTGAAGTAGCAGAAGCTGCTCAAAAAATTACGGAGCTTGTTGATAAAGTTAATAAGTATGTAACGGACGCTGCTCCTTGGTCATTAGCTAAAGAAGGCAAGATGATTGAGTGCGGGGAAGTTTTATATACCGTATTAGAGCTTATGTGCGTAATTTCATCTTTAATTTATCCGTATTGCCCAAATATTGCAGGCAAGATGGCAAAACAGCTAAAGTATGATATTAATACAAAATATGATGATATTAAGCTTGATAATATAAAAATCGGTAAATTAATTTCAAAAGAAGAAATTACACCCGTATTTTTAAGGCTTGATAGCGAATTAGCGGATAAGGCAAACAAAGTAAAGTAGAATAAAGTTAGAAAAAAGTAAGAAAACAGAGTAAAGTTAATTTGGCTTTTTTCTTCTTTTTTCAATTTCTTGAAGCAATATTTTTTTAAACAGTTTTGCAGGAAAATAATCATCAACCATATTCAATGTACGGTTAATTGAATCAAGGGAATTTCCTAAATCTCCAAGCAAATACTGACATTGAGCCAAAATCAAAAGGGCTTCGGGGTCGCAGTAAAATATTTGCAAACTTTTTTTGCAAAATTTAGCTGCTAAGTCAAAATATCCGTTTGCAAATAATGCTCTTGCAATAAATTTATAGCTTTCAGGGTTTGCAGTATAAAAAAAATCGCAACAGCTAACCATATTTTGAGCCCACTCAATTAAATTATTTTCCAAAAAAAGATTCAGATAAACTTCTAAAAAAGCTCTTGTTTGAAAAAAAGTGGTTTTAGTATCAAGTTTTAAATTTATAAGTTTTAAAACCGCAAGTCCCCAGCTACAGCCAAGACACCCTTTTTTATTCTTATCCCAATATTTTTTTGCATTAGCTTCATCTTTTAAAAGCAAGCAACAAAGCCCTGCTTCATAATAATTATCTTTTTTGATAAAAATTTCAAGGGCTTTATTGTATTCTTTATTGTAAAAATATTCTTTAGCTTGTTTCAAAAACTCAGTCATGACGTTGAATTTTCTGCATAAGATTAAAATTGGTGCTGGCTTGTTGTTTACCCTTAAGTTTGTTTACGGCAGCTACATCAATAAAATGTGCCTGATTGTTGGATTTTTTAATTTCGTTATATATTTCTTCTCTGTATATTTGAACATCACTTGGAGCATTTACACCAATTTTAACAGAATTTTTATAGCTTTCCAAAATAACAATTTCAATATTGTCATTTATTATTAATTTTTGATTTACTTTTCTTGTTAAAATCAGCATTCTATTCTTCCTTTTTGTTCTCTTCAAAAAGCTTGTATCTTATTTGAAAATCAGTGTTTTTCAAGACGATTTGCATTGCTTTTTTATTGGATAGGTTAATAACAATCGGAGCAAGCATATTTATAGTTGCGCCCTGCGGGTTTGAGGAAGGAATATTTGCAATATTGCAAACAAAAACATCATCAGCCGATTCTATTCCAAGTTTTTGAGCTTCTTCATCAGGAATATTGAATTGATAATCAATTCCAAAAAAACTGCAAAGAGTAACAGGAAAAGCTAAATCCATATCTTCCATTGATTGAAGCCATTTAAAAGGCGAATCAGGTTTATAGTCAATAATTGTATACTCTTTTAAGTCGTTAAACCCGATTATCGGCAATACAAAAGTAAAAACCGAATTTTTGTCCACCGTTACTTCACCAAATTTTGTGGTATTAATTTTTATTGTATTATTTTCTTCTGTTTTTTCCTGAGTCATCTTACAGTCCATAGTTCAAAAAATTATCCTGTTGCAACATCTGATTATATAAATATGCTTTTGCAATATCGGTATTAGCGCTCATTATTGCAGGGTTTAGCAGCATATTATTCAAATTATAAGGAGAAATTTGACCTGCATTTGCCAAACTGTATTGCAATTGATTTTGTAGTACATTACCGCCAATTCCTGCTCTTGAGAGAACATCAAGAGCTTTTGATATTTCTTCGCTTGTTGGAATTGAAGCTGAATCATCCAAATTTCCATCTTCATCCAAGTTTTCCTGTTCGCCTTCGGAATTTTGGTCTTGTGGTTTGCTTAAATCCATGTTCATATTGCCTTGCATTTTATCAAGTTGTTTTTGATACATATACAAATCTTGCTGCATTTTGCGCTCTGCTCTCTCACGTGTAATTTGATCCATTGCGGAAGGATGAATTTGTTTACCTGAGCGAATAAATTCGGTAATATCATCAACTTCTTCAGGCTTATTACTCTTTTTCTGAGGTTTACAACCATTAGCGTCGGGAGATTCAAGACAATTCAGCGCCTTATTTGAATAATAAGTAAGAGCTAAGTTATCTTTTTTGTGTGCAATTTCTTTATAAAGCGATTGCGCTTCTTCTCTGTATCCTAATCTTGTATAACATAATGCCAGATAGTATTTTGCGTATGTATTATTTTTATCTTTTTTTACCAATTCTTCCAAATCAAGCATAGCACCAAGATAATTGCCTGATTTATATTTAACTATTATTGGTTTTAAGGCAGGGGAAACATTTGGAGCTTTGGGAACTATATTATAATCAGCGAATGCCAAATTTGTACCAAGTGCCCCAAAAAGCATAAAACAGGTAAAAAATAATGAAAGTGATTTATTCATACTAAGTATATCCTCTGAATTATATTTTATCTTTAATCAAATATAACAATATATTTTAATTATATCGCAATAATATGAATAGGATTGAAAAAAAATTAATTTTTTCATATAAACAGTTGAAAAAGTTATCAAGAAATATAGCAAATGGACTATATTTAATATATAATCATAAATAATGAAAATTAAAATTAAAGAAACAGCAAAACAAAAAAAGAACTTTAGTCTTTACAAATTGGCGCAGGAGCTAAATCTTCCGCAACAGACCGTTTATTCCTGGGCGAAAGGCAGAACTCAGCCTTCTTATCTTAATTTAGACAGAATTTGCGATATACTTGAATGTAAAATAGAAGATATTTTAGAAGCCGAACCGGTACAAAGCAAACTTTTTTAAATACTGAAAAATTTTCGCTTTGAATATTTGAAATACTCAAAGCGAAAAAATAACATATAATTTAAAAATCGCTAAGCTATACATCAATATTTGTTGCATACACAGCGTTTTGTTCAATGAAATCTCTTCTTGGAGCAACGTTATCTCCCATTAGAACATCAAATAGTTCATCGCATAATTGCGCATCTTCCATGCTTACTCTTTTTAGAGTTCTGTTTTGAGGGTCCATTGTTGTTTCCCAAAGTTGTTGAGGCATCATCTCACCCAACCCTTTAAAGCGTTGAATTTGCATACCTTTTTGACCTCTGTCTTCAATTGCTTTTTGAAGTTGCGTAAATGATGTTATATCAACTTCGCCTGTTTCCGTTTCAAGTTTTAGAAGTTTTTCTTCTTCAATTAAAAACTCGCGGATTTTCGGATATGCGTCTTTTAATCTTGAAAACTCTTGAGATTTAATCATGTGCTGTGTTACAAGGACGGGTTCTAACGCTCCTCCAAGTTCAATTTTAAGGTTAAATCTTGTGTTTTCGGGGTTTGAAGTTAAAAACACTCTGTAATCATTTGCTTCAACTATTCCGTAGTTTTGCGCATGGTCTTTAATATAGTGAGATAAATATTCATAATGTTCTTTCATTTTTGTTTCGTTTTCAAAGTCTTCAGGTTTAATCCCTGAGCGGATTAAACCACGAACAATAACAGAGGGCATTTGATTAATAATAGGATTATAGAAAGAGCGGTAATATTTACCCATTTCATACATTAAAGGTTCAAGCTTATCTTCAGGTATTGATTTATCCTTTGTTTTATTAAAAAGCTGTACCCCTTTAACGCCACGCTCACGCACCATCCGTTCAAGCGCTCTATCGTCATAGAGATATTCTGTTTGCTTTCCTGTTGTAATCTTATATAAAGGAGGCTGTGCAATATATACATAACCGTTTTCTAAAAGCGGTCTTGCGTATCTGAAGAAGAATGTAAGCATAAGCGTTCTTATGTGCGCTCCATCAACATCAGCATCTGTCATTATAACAACCTTATGATATCTCAACTTTGCAACATCAACTTCTTCATGGTTTTTAGATATATTTATGCCTAAGGCCTGTATCATTGTCTTGATTGAATCGGAGTTATAGATTTTATCTAAGCGAGCTTTTTCAACATTTAAAATTTTACCTCTTAAAGGTAAGATTGCTTGAAACATTCTGTTTCTGCCTTGTTTAGCGCTTCCGCCCGCAGAATCACCTTCGACTATATATAATTCGCATTTTTCAGCTTCTCTGCAAGAGCAATCGGCTAATTTACCCGGCAAAGATGAACTTTCTAAAGCCGTTTTTCTTCTTGTAAGTTCACGAGCTTTTCTTGCAGCTTCTCTGGCACGTGCTGCTTGCATGGTTTTTTCAATAACAATTTTTGCAATTTTCGGGTTAAATTCAAGCCATTCTTGAAATTTATCTCTTATAACATCATTAACGGCAGGGGTAACTTCTGCGTTACCTAATTTTTCTTTTGTTTGTCCTTCAAATTCAGGGTTTCCGATTTTAACAGAAACAATTGCGGTTAAACCTTCTCTAACGTCTTCACCTGCAAGATTTTGTTCTTTCTCTTTAAGAAGGTTGTTTTTTCTTGCATAATCGTTAATTACACGTGTAATACCGTTTCTAAAACCTGTTAAGTGAGTTCCGCCCGAGTGAGTATTGATATTATTTGCAAAAGACAAAACATTTTCAGTGTATGAGTCAGTATATTGCATTGCAATTTCAACGCTTATATCATCAACCATTTTTTCAATATAAATTGGTTTTTCAAACAAAACCGTTTTATTTTTGTTCAAATGTTCAACATAAGAAGCAATCCCGCCTTCAAAGTGATAGGTTGTTTCTTTTTCATTTTTTTCGTCATGGAAAATAATTTTTAAACCTTTATTTAAAAAGGCCATTTCCCTTAAACGGTTTGCAATTACATCGCAATCAATTTCGGTTGTTTCTTGAAATATCTCAGGATCGGGCCAAAAGTGTGTTTTTGTACCATGGTCAGAGGTTTCTCTAATTTGTTCAACTCCCGTTGTGGGTTCACCCCTTAAGTATTCTTGTCTATGCACAAAGCCGTCACGAGATACTTCAACAATATATTTTTCAGATAGCGCATTAACAACGGAAGCTCCAACACCATGCAGACCGCCTGAAACTTTGTAGCCGCCATCACCAAACTTACCGCCCGCATGAAGCACTGTGTGAACAATTTCAAGAGCGGATTTTCCGCTATCGGGCTTGATATCGCAGGGTATACCTCTGCCGTTATCCTGAACGGTAACGGAATTATCTTTATGAATGGTTACATGGATTGTATCACAGTAACCTGCTAAGCTTTCATCAATTGAATTATCTACAATTTCATAAATACAGTGGTGCAGACCTCTTTGAGAAGTCGAACCTATATACATGCCGGGTCTTACTCTAACTGCTTCTAAACCTTCCAAGACTCTTATATTGCTGGCGTCATAACCTTGATGTGTTGTTGTATCAACCATATACTCCCCTTTTTGCGCTATTATATAATAATATTGTACTATAAAAATAAAATGAATTGCAAAGTGTAAAGTTAAAAAATATTATTTTAAATATGATTTCCCGTCCACTAAATATCTGTAAGAATACCATTCAAGGTCGTCACAAAGCGGTGTTAGAGGAATTTTACATCTGTACTTTACTTTTAGCGCCGTTGAAATAAAATGGTCGCACAAATGCGGGTTTTGCGCCAAAAGCGCTCCTTGAATATGTGTTCCGATTACGTTACTGAACTTTGCACCTTCTGTTTTGTCGTTGTCGTTATTTCCCTGACCTTTTTGCAAATTTAAAAAAGGCATGGGGTTTGAATCATAGTAAGAAAAAATATTATAGTTAACAAACCCTGCAACTTTGTTTTTTAAAAAGCTGCAACTGCCAAGGATATTACCACAGTGAAGATTGCTGCTTACTCTTGAGTGGATATCAAAAATCCCAAGCCCTTGAGCTTGAGCTTTATCGAGTAATTGATAATAATTTCCAAAAAGCTGATATCCGCAATTAACAGCAAGCATGGGAACACCCGAGATTGCGGCAATTTTTAGCTCATCATCATTCTGCTTTAAAAATTTTAGCGCATAGTCTAAAGAATCGGGATTATTTCCCCCGATATAATAAAAATCATATTTTGAAGATTGAACTTTGTCATTAGCCTGAATTAAAGTGACGGATGTTTCAATGTCTCTCCAATTGGCTCTTTTGCAAAACGCATTTACATTTGCTTCATCGCAAAAGCTTTGCAGGATATCAGGATATAAATATGCAATTTTTAATTTAAGAGGATTTGTTGACATTTTTCAATTGCTTCATTTGGTGTCAGCTTAATCATTTGTCCGTCTTTTCTTGTTTTAAATTCAACAAGACCTTCTGATATTGTTTTTCCAACGGTTATTCTTATCGGGAAGCCGATAAGCTCGGAGTCTTTAAATTTAACCCCTGCTCTATCATACCTATCATCAATAACCGTTTCAATTCCAAGAGCACAGAGTTTTTCATAAAGCTCATAAGCAACTTTTGATTGTTCAGGGTCTTCTATATTAACGGGTACAATATCAACGTGGTATGGTGCAATTTGAATTGGCCAGATAATACCAAAATCGTCATGGTATTTTTCAACTGCTGCTGCCATTGTTCTTGAAACGCCAATTCCGTAGCAGCCCATAATATAAGGCTTTAATTGTCCGTTTTCATCTGTATAGCAAGCGTTCATCGGTTTAGAATATTTTGTTCCAAGCTGGAAGATATTACCAACTTCAATACCCCTTGTAACTTTTAAAGGTTTATGGCATACGGGGCAAAATTCGCCTTCTTTAACAAGTGAAACATCGAAAAATTCTATATTGCTTTCTAAATTAGCTCCTACAATATGTTTATCTTTAATATTTGCTCCTAAGACAAAATTTTTCATATTCTGAGCGGTCTTATCAAAAATAACTCTCACTTTTGATTTATCAACGTTTCTATAAGAAATAAAACCTGCTTCAGAGTTTAGGTATTCTCTTACTTCCGAGTTTTCCATCGGTCTTATCTCAAGTGCATTAAGCGCATTTAAAAGTTTTGTTTCTTCAACTTCTTTATCCCCTCTTATCATAACAATTACGGGGTTGGAGTCGGCAATATAAGCCACTGCTTTTAAAATACAATTTGGGTTAATTTTTAGAAATTCGGCAAGCTCTTCAATTGTTTTTACATTTGGAGTATCAACAATTTTTTCTTCGCTGTAGCCGTAATCTGCTCCATTTGTCGCTTCAAGGGGTAAAATTGAAATTGCATGGTTAGAGTTTGCGCTATAATCGCAATTTTCGCAATAGAATACATCGTTTTCGCCTACCATTGTGTCGGTTAAAACCATGTATTCATGAGATACGGCTCCTCCTATTGCACCTGAATCAGATTGAACTGCTTTAGTTTCCAAGCCGCAGCGTTTAAAAATTGTGCTGTAAGCTTTTGCCATTACTTCATATTCACGCTCTAAATCTTCTTGAGAAGTATGGAAAGAGTATGCGTCTTTCATGATAAATTCTCTACCTCTTAAAAGACCGAAACGAGGGCGAATTTCATCTCTGAATTTTGTTTGAATTTGATAAAGATTAATCGGAAGCTGTTTATAAGAATTAACAACTTCGCTTACCACGCTTGTTATAACTTCTTCATGGGTTGGAGCTAAGCACATATCGTTATCGTGTCTATCTTTACATCTTAAAAGCTCCCTGCCATATACCTGCCATCTGCCCGATTTTTGCCAAACTTCAGCAGGCTGTACAAAAGGCATTAGAAGCTCTTGAGCTCCCGTTGCGTTTAATTCTTCTCTTACAATATTTGAAATTTTTGTCAAAACCCTTTGAGCTAAAGGCATATAAGTATAAATTCCGTTTGTTAATTTTTTAATAAAGCCCGCTCTAACTAAGAGTTTATGAGAAATTGCTTCAGCGTCATTCGGAAATTCTCTTAGGGTCTGCACAAAAAGCTTTGACATTTTCATGGTAATCTTTTTCTCCTTAAATAATATAATTTATTTTAGTTCAAAAGCTTTATAAAATAAAATAAATTTTTAAAAAATATTTGCACTAAAGAAAAAAAATATATAAGATAGAGTTATGGATATTAGTAATTTTATAAGTTTGAGTGCAATATTTTTACCTTTTATTTTTTCATTGTTTCTTTTTATAAAAAGAATGACGCTTTCTTACGTTAATAAAAAGCTTTTAAACTCGGGCTTAAGTGTTGTATGTTCAATATCTTTATTATTGTTTATTGTTCTATCTTTATCGGCTGAACAAACAAAAATCAGCGAAGAGTTTTCGTTATTTAATTTAAATAAAATCAATCTTAATTTCGGATATTATATTGATAGTACAAATATTAAATTTTTAATTTTATCAAGTTTAATTTTTTTACTTTGCTCAATATTTTCAAAATATTACTTTAAAAAAAAGAAACAATTTATCTTTACAAAACAAAGATATTACACGTTTTTTTCATTATTAATTTTTAATACTTATCTTTTAATTTGCTCGGATAATTTGTTTTCGGTTTTAATTTTTTGCATACTTCAAAGTGTAATTGTGTTTATATTTTCATACTTTGATATATTTAAAAATAATGCAAATTTTAACATTACAAGATTTCACAGAATTAATATAGCCGGCGATTTTTCTTTTTTGCTTGCGTGTTTGGTTCTGTTTAAATATTTTCTTTTGTCAAAGTCTGATGGTGTTAACTTAACAATGAATATTGACAACATCAGCCCTTTAATAAAATATTGCTCTCAAACAAGCGGATTAGACTTTCAAATTGTTACAGGCGCACTTCTGGCTACAATATTTTCAAAGTTATTTGTTTTTCCTTTTAATTGCTATTTTAGTTTTTTTGCAAATTCTTCAAATATGCTCTATTTAACTCTTGTAGGAGTTTTAAATTTTTCAGGCGGAGTATATCTTTTTGATAAATTTATCTTTCTTGCAAATTTAAATAAAGAATTTTTTGTGATTGCTTTAATTTTTGCAGTTGTTACACTAATAAGCTCGTTAATATTTTTATTATTTGAAAAGAATTTTAAAATTATATTCGGATATTTATTCGCAGCGCTTAATTCAATATTTATAATATTTTATCTTTGTTTTAGATTTGATTTAACTTTATATATTTACTTTGCTTTAGTTCTTTTATTCTTGTCGGTTTTAGCTTATTTATTCTATATTGATAAAACTTCTCTTGATAAAAGAATAATTAACAAGAAAAAAGGATTTATACTTGAGAGTGCTCATATAGCGGTTTTTGAAACTTTCCCAAACTTAATATATCAAATAATAAATATAGTTGATGAAAAGATTATTCAAAACATTTTCGGCTTTGTTGTCGCACTGTTTAACTTTATCATATCCTTTATAATGGTTAAAACTTCAAGAACGGGAATTTTTAAATGTATCAGAAATATTTTAATATTTATCGCATTTTTTGTAATAATTGCAATTTTATGCGTGTTATACAGGGGGATATAGATGCTAAATAGTAACTTACCGTTTTGTTTGTTTATGATATTCCCTTTTATATTTGCTCTTGTGCTTTTTATTATCGGGAGTACGGTTAATCCTATTAAAACAAGGTTTTTTGCTAAAATTTTCTTTTTTATACATTTTTTATTTGCCGCAGCACTTTTGCTTTGTTATGATTTTGCAAATTTTTCAATTTATGAACTCAGCTTTAGATTTGATAAGACAGCTTTAATTTTAATCTTTTTGGGCAGTTTTATATATCTTGCTTGGATATTTATATCAAAAACTTTAATTACAAAGCTGCATAAACTTTTTTATTCAACTCTGGCGCTAAGTGCCGGTTTGTTGGACATAATTTTATCAGGCGATAATATTTTTTGTTTTTTGATTGCACTTTTTTGGTTTTTAGCACTCAATTATTTTTTAGCAAACAATTATTCTTACAGAAAAAAAAGAAAAATATTAAACATTCAGTTTGCAATTGAATGTTTGGTGCTTTTATTTTCCTTGTTTTTAATCGGGTATAATTTTATGAGATACTTTTTAATTAACGATATCGAGTTTCGTTTTTCTCAAGTATCAAGGTATCTTTATCATATCAACGACTTTTATATAATGCTTGGATTTTTAGGGTTTTTAATTATTCCTTTTAAGATGTTAAACTTTTTTCCTTTCAATTCAAAGGCAAATATTCAACTTAGCTCTTGTTCTCCTTTTATTGTTTGTTTTGATGTAATTACATCAACAATTATAGGCGGGTTTTTATTTATTCGCTTATATGGCGCATTTGATTATTTGATATATCAATATCAGGACTATATTTCCCTTTATTTAATTTTAAATTTTATCTATTTTGTAATTTTAACTTACAACAGACAAAATATAATGAAATTTACAATTAACGCTCTTTGCGTATCGTTAACAATAGCTATGTTCTCGATTTTCAGTTTTGAAAAAATCGGCTTAGCTTCTTTTATCTTCGCCTTAATTGCGATAATAACTTCTTATAGCTTTTTGGCGCTTATTTTTTGTATACTTTACGACAAATTTAAAACGCTTGAAGTATCGGAATTTAAAAAGATTAAAAGCAGGGTATTTAAATTTTTTATTGCAACATCAATATTAAACATTTCTTCAACTCCTTTTCTTGTAATGTTTAGCTCGGTATTAATAAGCTATATGGTTATTTTTTCAATTAATTATGATTCTTTAATTTTGAATAAAATTCCTTATTTTTTAATTTTCGGAAGCTTTATTTTAACTCTTAACGGTTTTGATATTTTGAATAAAATTTTAATCATGCCAAAGCAAATTGCTAAAAACTCCTCTGCTTTAGCTAATCATCAGGTTATTGTTTTTAGCGTTTTTGTATTTTTGATTTTTATTTTATCAATTTCAATGCAATATGTTTTTGAACAATTCGGAATAAATTTAAACATCGGTAATTTTTAAACAAGGATAAATGATGGAAAATTTTTTGGAAAATATAAATGCACAACTGAATATAAATGAATTTTTATCGTTTTTTTCAAGCGAACTTTTTTGCATTATCGGCATGCTTGTTAATATTTTAATTTTTTTATTTTTAAGAAAAAAATTAAACGTTAAAAGAGTAAGCAATTTTGTTACAATAGGCGTATTTATAATTAATTCCATAATTCTTTTATCAATTTATATTACAAATTCAATATTATTTGAAAACGTTAAGTTTGGAACATTTAACAATTTTTTGTTTTTTGATGACGAGAGCATACTAATCAAGCTTTTAATAAATATATTTGCAATATTTTTTATACTTATAACTTACAAATTATCGGCAAAAGTTCATGCTAAAGGTGCAATTTTAAATGCAATTTTATTGGCTCTGGTTTTATGCTCAGGTCTTATGGTGCAGAGTGAAAACCCCGTTTTAACATATTTATTGCTTGAAATAAATTTGCTTTTAGTTTACAGATATGCTTCAAATATGAGAATAAGGAAAATTGAACCTTTCAGCCGTTCCTATATAATCTATGGAGTTAGCGCAAGTATTTTAGTTGCTTTATTTTACCTGCTAAGCCTAAGAGCCTCTGATAGCACCCGATTAAGCATAATTCAAACAGGGCTTTGCTGCGCTATTTTGTTAAAAGCGGGAATATTTCCGATATATAATTATCTGATTGAGCGGCACTATAAAAAAAATATTCAATTTTCAATTTTACAGTTTTGCTATGTCCCTTTTGTATCAAGTGTTGCATTTATGAAAATTTTAGACAGCATGAATTTATTGGATGAAGCTTTTCAAGTTTCAATGTTTATATTCTTGCTTTCGGTTTTATTCTGCAATTCAATTTCAACAATAAAATCAAAAAATTTAAACAAGCTTTTTGCAAATGCTGCATACTGTTTCAGCTCAATTGCAATAATGAATTGCCTGTTTTTAAACGATAACAATTTAAGTTTAAAATTTATCAGCCTTAGCGCCTTCTGCCTGCTTGGAATATATTCGCTTCTATGTGTATTAAAGATAAACTTAAAGATTGATAAAATTAACATAAGGACGCTTAGAGGAATGTTTTTGAACAATAAAACTTATTCTCTTTTATTATCCTTACAATTGTTATTTTTATGCGGGGTTTTGCCAAGCGGGGTAAGTCTTTACGGATTAAAAATTCTATATAGCGCATATTTATTTGATAAAGTCGGCGTATTTTCGCTTTGTGCAATTATATTTGCTTTAATACCGATAATTTTTGCAATGTTAAATATAATTCAAAATATTTACGCTTTTGACAAAAAAGAGGCAGTTCAATGTTTAACCAAAAAGACTGCGGTTAATTATTTTATAAGTTTAATTATAATTATTTTTCTTGTTATAAATATGTTTGTATAAGTTTAATAAATTAAAACAACCTTAAATCTAAGGTTGTTTTAATTTTACATATATTTTACGGATTTTTACAGATTTTCTACGTATTTATCTTGTTCATATAATGTTGAATAACGGTTCAAATCATCATTCCAGCAGTTAGTAAAGTTGATTTCATGTTCTCCAAACTGACCGTCATCTTGAATCGGATCAAGATAAATTTTTAATCTTGAATAAGCGCCAATTCTACCTTTTTTGAGTTTATAGTTTCTCTTCGCACCGTTTCTGTATTTTACCAAATCAACCACTTGTAAAGCGCTGTCACTATATCCCGATCTTTTTAGCAAGCCTAAATCGCTTTGCTGTTCGGTTGTTAAAGCTAATGACGGACCGCAGGTTAAAGCTATACACCCTAATAATACTAATACTTTTTTCATTATCTTACCTCTGATTAATCAAAACAATTCCATTTTAATAACTATTATATACTAATTTTATGATTTTACAAAATATTTAATTATATTTCCAAGTCTTTGCGTATGATTTTTTCAAGTTCTTCCAATAAATTTTCCTGCGGAACTTTTTTTATCATTTCGCCTTTTTTAAAGATATAACCTTCTCCTATTGCTCCAGCTATTCCATAATCGGCGCTCTTTGCTTCTTTTGGACCGTTAACGGGGCAACCCATTGTTGCTATTGTTATAGGAGCTTTAATATTACAAAATCTTTTTTCAACTTCTTTAGCTAAACCTATTAAGTCAATTTGGGTTCTGCCGCAAGTGGGGCATGAGATAAAATTAACCCCGCATTTTTTTAAACCGAGCGTTTTTAAGATATCTTTAGCGAGTTTTACTTCTTCAATGGGGTCTTCTGTTAATGATACTCTTATGGTATCTCCAATTCCATCTGCTAAGAGCGCTCCGATTGCTATTGAAGATTTAACAATTCCTCCTCTTAGGGTACCTGCTTCGGTTAAACCGATATGAAGAGGGTAGGGTGTTTCATTATACATTTTTCTGTATGCTTTAATTGTTGTCATAACATCAGAAGATTTTAGAGAAATTTTAATAAGATGAAAATTTAAATCTTCTAAAATTTTTATATGTCTTTTAGCTGATTCAACCATCTTATCTTCTAAGGTCATTATTTTATTTTCATATAAGTCTTTTTCTAAGGAACCTGCGTTAACTCCTATTCTAATTGGAGTAGAAGTTTTTTTTGCCATCTCAACAACACGCATTGTGTGTTCAATATTTCCAATATTACCGGGGTTAATCCTAAGAGCATTAATTCCATTATCCATAGCAATTAAAGCTAATCTATGGTCAAAATGAATATCTGCTACAACAGGAATCGGGGAATATTTTACAATTTCACCAAGTGCAAGGGCGCAATTTTTATTTAAAACCGCAACTCTGATTATCTCGCAGCCTTCATTCGCTAAAGTTTCAATTTGATTTAGCGTAGCTTTAGTGTCATCTGTTTTTGTGTTTGTCATAGATTGAATTGAAACGGGAGCACCGTTTCCGATTTCTATATTACCTATTTTTATTCTTATTTTTTCCATATTTTTTAAACCTTTTGTTTATGATAAACTGATATAAAAAGCATAACATAAAGACTTGAGGAAGATGAATGTTTAAAAAAATAGAGTTTAAAGAGTCGGGTTATCCTATTATTGAAATCTGTTTTTGGTTGATTGTTGCACTATCAATAATTTATATTTTTTTAATATTCTTTTTAGATATTTATAATTTTAAAGTAAAAAGCTTAAATTATCCGCTTGAAGAAATAAAAGTAAACTTAGAATACACAAAACACTTCAAAGTGCAAAATGTTTTTTTCTGCTATAACGACAAATGCGCTTCTTTTGAACCCGACACATACTACAATGTTTATTCTTCAACATTTGACAATGAGAATCCCGCATTTTTAAAAAGCAAAGTAAAAAATATTTATCTTGCCTACCCTAAACAAACAAAAGATTTTGAAAATAATATCAGAAATATTGATATTAATATAGGTAATAAAAACTATTATTTTACAAAAGAAGATATTAAAAAGCTTGATAAAAAAACCGTATCACTTGAAATTGAAGACAATAACTCTAAAAGCGAATATACTTTAATAAAATTTCCCAAAGTATCAAACTATAAAGGTATTTTAAGCCATATTAAAATATTAATTTTATCGCTTTTTTATAATTGGCAATTGTTTCTTTTCCCTTATTTTTGGCTTACATGCGCAGCTATAATATATATATTCAACAATAAGAAATTTAAATTCAAACCCAAGTTTGAATTTAACAAAAAATTTTACTACAGTACTTTTTTCCTTATACTTTTTTTGGGAATATTTCTGCGACTTGTTGATATAACTTATTTTCCTCTTTGGAACGATGAAATTTATACAAAAGTAATTGCGCTTGACAACTTTAAAGCTTGTTTTCAAGACGCAGGCAATCCGCCTTTATTCTTTATCATAGATTTTGTTTTTAAAAAGCTATTCTCAAATTCAGATTTTATCTTAAGACTTCCTTCTTTTATATTTGGGGTTTTATTTGTCTATATGACATTTGTTTTGTTTAAATTATTTTCGATAAAACAAGCGCTTTTTGCTTCCTTCTTAGCTTCAATTAATTTAATTAATATCTATCACTCGCAGGAAGCCAGAGGGTATGCTCTATCAATGCTGCTTATTGTTTCAAGTGTATATTTTTTATTCAGATATTTAAAAGAGCCTGTTTGCAAAAATTTAATTTTTTACGGACTTTTGACTGCTCTGTGCGTTAATAATAATTATTATTTAATTTTATTCTCTTTTTCAAATTTTATATGGGGAATTGTCCATTTAGCGCAAAACAAGAATAAAAAAGAAATTCTTAAATTTATCTCGGTTAATTTTATTTGCGCACTGACAATTATTCCTTATGTTTTAATTTCAATGAAAACCGCTCTTAGTAATGATTTTAATGCTTGGATTCCCGAGCTTTCAAAAGAAACCGTATTATATATTATTAATGCTTATTTTATAAATAAACAAATTTTTATTTCGCTTTGTATTGTCCTTTTATTAAGTTTAATTTTATGCTATTTACCAAAAAAAATTAAAGAAAAAATAAATATAGAAATTAATCCCGATAAAGAAAACATGTTTATTTATTTGATTTATTCATTTGTTTTCATACTTATTTGCGCAAGTCTAATTTCCGTCTTTATTAAGCCCATAGTACACAAAAGAGTACTGCTTGCAATATATGGTTTATTATTTGTGCTTGAAACACTTATGATAATCGGTATTTTTGATTTTAAAAAGATTAATAATTATCTGAAAAGTTTTAAGCTTTTGTATTCAATAATATTAATGTTTGTTTGTTTTTCAATTACCGTACCAATGCCTTTAAGAGAACTTATAAACACATACAATTTTATGAAATTTGTTTTAAATGATTCAAAATTGTATTCAAATGAATATGAAATACATGTTCTAACGGCAGATACTTTTGAACAATTAAAAGCTTATCCGAAAATTATGAACAATAAAAAAATTCATTGGCACTTCTTTAACGCTAATAACGGTTCAACTCTTTATAGCATAAAAAAGACAGACTATATTGAAGGTGATAAAAAAGCTGTTTTATATTTTAACAGTATCGGAATTGAAATCCATGGCGCTACAATGTTCAATCCAAAAGCATATTTGTATGAAACAAATTTAATTCCTAACGGAAAAATCGTTTATAAATAAAGCTAATAAGGAGAAAATAATGAAAATAGCAATAATATCAGATATCCATGCCAACCCTTTAGCGTATGAGGCAGTAAGTAAAAGTATTAATAAATTTAGCCCGGATAAAATCTTCTGTTTGGGTGATTTAATCCTTGGAGGGTATAACCCCAATTATATCTGCGAAAAAATTATAGAGCTTAAAGAAAAAATGAAAGATGATTTTATAATTATACAGGGTAACACCGATAAAATGATTGCAAATTATACGCATGAGCTTGCTCAAAAAGTAATAGATGCATTCCCTGCCATGGGTTATTCTTATATGGAAGATGTTAAAATAACGGATAAAAAGTATATTGAATTTGTAAAAAATCTTGATGAGAAAAAATCCCTAACCTTAAACGGTTTAAAAATTGAGCTTGTACACGGTTCACCAAGAAAACAGGATGAAAATATTTTCCCTAATTTAAAAGAAGAAGAAGTTGAAAAAATGGTTGAGGCTTCAAGCGCTGATTTAATTTTATGCGGACATACCCATAAACCTTGTGCTTATTGCTTAAATTCAGGTAAAACCGTGGTAAATGTCGGTTCGGTCGGAAGATCCATGACGGATAACGGGGATAGAAGAGCAGTATATCTTGAAGCTACAATTGATAAAAATTCAAAATTTGTTGTTGAGCATAAATTTGTTGAATATGATAATATTCTAGCTTCAAGACATATTCTTATAAGAAACTTTAAACACTGTGAAGACTTAGCTAAGATGTATGTTTAGCAAGCTTAATCAGTCGACAATAGCGCCTTTTGGAACAACTGTTATTCCTCCTTGAGATATGTAAAAACCTCTTTTTAAATCTTCTTCTTTATTAAAGCCGATTTCCGTATAAGGAGGAATTTCAACATTCTTATCTATAATTGCACGATTTATTTGCGAATGTCTGCCTATTGTAACATTTTCCATTAAAATTGAATCGCTAACCTGACAATAGCTGTTTATTCTAACCATAGGAGACAGAATGCAGCCTGATATCATACCGCCCGATATAATGCAGCCCTCTGAAACAAGCGAGTTTTTAGCATACCCCACTCGTTCATCTTCATCTCGAATAAATTTTGCCGGAGGAAAGTTATAGTTAAATGTTCTTAAGGGCCAATCCGGAGAATACAGGTTTAGCTCGGGTTCATAAGCCAATAAATCCATATTAGCTTGCCAGTAGCTATCAACATTTCCGACGTCTTTCCAATAACCACGCTCGGCAGGTGTCATGCCTGAAAATTCATTGTTTGAAAAATTGTAAATATAAACCTTTGAACCGTCATTTAACATATTTGGAATAATATTTTTTCCAAAATCATGGTCTGATTTTTCTTCTTTTGAATCTTTTATAAGTTCACTAACAAGTTTATCAGGTTCAAAAATGTAATTTCCCATTGAAGCAAGGCATTTAGAGGGGTCATTTGGAATATGTTTCGGGGTATGCTTTGGTTTTTCTATGAAATTTTGCAATCTCCAATCATCATCAACTTCTATTATTCCGTATTCACCGGCAAGCTCAATCGGTATAGCAATAGCTGAAATTGTTAAATCGGCTTTCTTTCGAATGTGGTAGTTAAGCATTTGCCTAACATCCATTTTATAAATATGGTCGCCTCCAAAAACAGCAACATGGCTGAATGATTCATCAGTTATTTGATTAATATTTTGAAAAATTGCGTCTGCCGTTCCTTTGTACCAGTTTCCATCCGTTCGCATTTGAGCGGGAACTAAATCAACATATTGATCAATTGATGAACATAAATTCCAACCTCTTGAAATATGTTTATTCAAAGAGTCGGATTTATACTGCGTTAGAATTTTTATTTGATGAAAACCGCTGTTAACAAAGTTATTTAAAACGAAGTCTATAATTCTGTATCTTCCGCCAAAAGGTACTGCGGGCTTTGCTCTATCCTTTGTTAGAGGATAAAGGCGCTTACCTTGACCGCCCGCTAAAATCATAGTTAAAACCTTTTCGTGGAACATCTTTAACACCTGTTTTTGCTATATATATTAATTTTAATTATCTGAATTTTTAAAAACAATAATTCAAATATATGTTTTTAGGATTAATTTTATTTTAGTTAAGTATTGTAAAAAATTAGCCAATCTGACAAAAAAATTTTTTTAGAGGCTTTGTATGAAAAATTAAGCGAGGAATACTAAGATGAAGATTAATAACATTAAACCTTTAAAAACGGAATATTTACAAAACAACTCAATAAATTTTACCAAAAGATTAAATAATGACACTAAAGCAAAAAATAAAAAAACCTGCGTCAAAACGGGTGTTGGAATAAGTTATTTTACTACTCCTCAATATCATAAGCAGTATATGCACCTTGTTGAAAATTTAACCCCTGAAGCGCAAGAAGAAACAAATCTCGCTCATAAGCTGGCAAGAAAATATGTTGTATATAAAGACAATAAATCAAAACAGGGCTTAATAACCTATGATCATCACTATATTGCTTCTTTGATGATGTTGTTGAAATTTGCAAAAGAAGTTAAACAGGGTTTAACAACTTTTGAAAATGAAAAAAATTATACAATTCCCGCTTTGGTTTGTGAGGCTGTAAATAATCCGAGAATATGGTTCAATGAATCAATAGATGATGTTATTAAAGTAATTGAAGATGAAATAAAGGCTTCAGCTAAAGAATTAAAAGAAAAATCAAAACCAAACGGCTTTGTTACATCAATTGAAATTGATAAAAAATTTATGCAAAACATCAATATTTTGGTAAATACTCTTGCGCTGGATTTTCAACAAAACGCTCAATCGCTTAATTTAAATGATAATTACGCCATGCTTGCAATGCAAATGGGAGATAGGAAAATCAATGCAAAACTTTTAAACTTTTTTCATAATGTTGATATGGCGGTATCAACAAAAGACGAAGAAAAAATAACAAACCTCTCTTTTTATGATGAAATTTCTCAAAAAATATTAAAAAATATAGACAGAGGCTACAACATTAACGTAATTCATTCCGACGATGACGATAAAGAAGGAGAGTATCTGGTTAAAAATCTGCTTGAGCAAATAAAAAATACTACTTTGGATACGGGTTATAAAAATCTCAATAAAGATAATACGGAAGTTGTAAATATTAACAAAAAAGGAAGCTTATACACCGCTTTATATGAAATAAATAAAATTGATGAAAATGATAAAAAACATCACATATTTATAATTCAAGATATGGGAAACAACTTTAAAAACAGCTACGTAGCAAATGGGGATAGAGCGGTAATTTATGAAGATGTACTTCAAAAAACAATAAACACAAAAAAGAAAAACGTTCATTTTATTATACTGTCAAAACAAGACGACTATTACGATTACGAACAATCACCTTCAATTAATAAAATTTTTTCAAAATATCAGGTACTACAACTTCCCATAATGGAGCAAAAATCAACTAAAGCTGCTTTATCGAATACCAAAAAAGATATTGAAGAATGTATCGGAATGAAAATTTCCCCTTCAGCTCTTGATTTAGCTTGCGAGCTTGTTTCAAACGACAAGGGTTCAAAGTATGATAATACTTTAAAATTTATTGAGCATGTTGCTTCATATTACATTAATGAAAAAGAAATAACAAAAGACCATGTCTTATCTTACTGGGAAAATTCCAAAAAAATTAACACCAAAGCGGATGACGGCTCTTACGAGATTATTTTTGACACTAAAAAAGGTTTTGATGATATCATAGGTTCTCCGATGGTTAAAGAGCAAGCAGAGCTTGCAGTGTATGAAATTAAAAATTTTCCCAAAACAAAAGGTTATGTTATCTATAACTCGGATGGCACAGGGGGCGGCAGATTAAATTGCGCAAAAGCAATTGCGGGAGAAGCAAAAATCCCTATGGTTATAATAAACGCTGCTGATTTTGCAATAAGAGATTTAGATACAATTAACAACGACCCTATGAGCGCTATTGATACAAAAATTAAAAAACTTTTTGATATCATTAAAAGTCAGGCGCAAGCGAATAAAAATAAAACAATTATGCTTTTTATATCTAACTTTGATAACTTTGGCGCAGACCCTTTAACGGGATTAACTTCAATTTACGAGCAGCAGGCTTTTAATAAAATTTTAAAGGAAATGAAAAGAACAAAAATAGATAAAGACTATAACCTTATTGTTATAGGTTCATCCAAGCTTCCTTATTATACAAATGAGAATATTCAGCGCCCCGGGTTGTTCAGTGATGAAATTATAATTTATCCTCCACGCAGCAGAGAAAGCATAAAAGATATTTTAATTCATCATGCTAATAAAAAAGGCTACAAACTTGAAGGCGGGGTTGATGATAGAAATTCAAAATTAATTAAACATTTTTCAAATTTAGCGCTTGACTCAAATTATGTTGAAATAGCAGATATAATTGATAAAGCAAATATCCTATCTAAAAAAGACAATAGAGAAGAAATAACAATTCCTGATTTAAATCAGGCTTATTTAATAAAATATTTAGGAATGCCCTCAAATCTTGAAGTGGGAGAAAAACAAAAAGAAGCAATAACCCGCCATGAAGGAGGTCATGCTCTTAATTTGCAATTTATGTATGACATCTTAAAACAAAACGGCGATAATTTAAGAATACCCGATACCGCTTCAATTATAACACTTGACCCAAGGGGTGATTATTTAGGCTGTGTTATGCACAATAACTCGGAAGAAAATACGGTCGAAGAAAACCTTGAAACAGTATTTGCAAGAATGGTTTGTGCTTTCGGCGGAAACTCCGCAGAGCAGACTTTTTACAATTTAAAAGGTTCATGGGGCATATCTCAAGACTTAAAAAACGCTAACTATTGGGCAAGGGTTGCTGTTTTAGATATGGGGCTCGGAAAAAATATGGGCTATTATATCCCTGTTATGGAAAAAGGAACAAGAATCCCAAGACTGACAAAAGAAGATGAAATCAACTACACAAAAGATGTTAAAGTTTTTATAAACAATGCAAAAATATTATCGGATAAAATTGTTGAATGTTATAAAGATTTTCTTGTTCAATTTTCAAACGAACACACTAAAGATTTTGGTACGGGTAACTGCGTTATAACAGGGGCAGATTTTGCCGATAGTTTACATGAATGGGAAAAAAATCAGCCTACACAAAAGAAAGCTGAAATTTATAAACTCAAAAATGAAGCTTATAAAATAATTGAAGATACAAAACAAGGAACGCTTTGTGTACATTAATAAAATTAAATTTATCATCTTGCTATGATAAATATTGCTCTAATAAGCGCTTGTTAGGGTAATTTAATTATGCAAGCAAATATTAACTTAGAAAAGCTATGCTCTAATTTATATAAAACATAGCTTTTTATGGCGCCAACTTTAATAATTTTAATTTTATAAATTTTATATTTTATATATAAAAAAAGGGTGGGGATTACTTAGCTTCAACTTGAAATAAACAAATTAGCTTTATAAATACTCTATTAAAGTTTTTCTTATTGCATATATAAACATAGTCAAATCAAGATGTTTTATAATTTTATAATAATTATAAGATATAAAAATTGTAATTATTATAATTGCTATAATAATTACAATTAAAAACCTATTATTATCCGAAACTTCATTTGTTTTTTAGTAAGCTTAACAAACGATATAAGGATTAACTATGCTTTTTTGTTTTTTGTATGATTCCAATAAAGGTTATGGTCAATATTTGAATTATTAACATTTCCCTTTATTCTTCCTTGAATTGTTTTGAGAGCCAAAACAGAAAGACCTGCAACACTTGCAACAAGGGCAGTAGCTTTATCAAGCTTTCTGCTTTCTTTTACAATTGTTTCACCTGCTTCCTGCACTGTTTGTTTTGTAACTGTTGTCAGATTTCTTTTGCAAAATTCATAAGGAACACTTAAAAAGTTTTTAGCATTTTCAAGAGGCGATTTTGTTATTAATGCAGGTACCGCCTTAGCGCATTGTACTACGGTTGAACCAAACGACTTAGCTAAACCGCCTAATGTGCCAAGGATTTTTCCTTGAGCTTCTTTAGCCTTTTTACCTGCTACGCTTGTTACAATAAAAGCGCAAGTACCGCCAACTACACCTTTAGCAGCTCCAAAAGCGGTATCTTTAAAAATATTAAAGCTCTTTAATGTATTTATTAATCTTTTACCTAAAGGAAGCTTAGGTGCCTTTGTATCTTCTTGAATTTGAGGTTTTACAAATTCATCATTTGTTTCAGAAATTATATCTTGTGTTGCATTTTGCTCATCAAAAGAAGCAGCTGGTGTCTGATTAAAAACAGCAAAGTTTTGTTCTTCGCCCGAGCCAAAATGAATATTTGAGTTTAATTTTAAAGGTTGAATCATAACACACCGTCCTTTTATCTTTTAATAAACACCTAAATATTAAAAGTTGCGCTATAATCAAAATTTTATATTCTTATTTTACAAAAATTTACATGAAAATGCAATTACATAAAAGATTTAAAACATACTTTTTAACATCGGAATTATAATTGCACTCAATAATCCCGTTAAAATTAATGAAATTGTACTTGCAGCGGTCGCTTTATACATTTTCTTCTCTGCGCATGACGCAGTTCCTATAACATGACTGGCACAGCCCAGAGCAAGCCCTAATGCAGTTTGACTTTTTACTCTTAAAAATTTTAATATACTAAACCCGAACACTCCCCCGAATATTCCCGTTATTGCAACGATACAGGCAGTCAGCTCGCTAATTCCTCCGATACTTTTTGATATTTCAATTGCAATCGGCATTGTTGTTGATTTTGGCATTAAGCTCATAATAACGCTAAAATCAGCCTTAAAAAATTTAGCGCAAAAATATGTTGATATTATTGCAACAAATACCCCGACAAAAATTGCGCCGTAAAGCGCTCTTTTGTTTTTTATTAATATTGTTGAATTTTTATACATGGGATAAGCGAGCGCAATTGTAGCGGGAGCAATAAAAGCCGATAAATATTTTGCCGATTGATAATAAGTTTGATAATCAATTTTAAAGAGCTTTAATATTATTATCAAAACAACTCCGACACTTATAATAATCGGAATTTTAGAAATATATTTATTATTTTTCAATTTATTAAAAATTAAAAACAATATTAAAGTTGAAACCAAACCGAAATAATACATTATTTTTGACTCTTTCTGATATTGAACAGGCGTCTGAATTTAACAACATTTTCGACAATTAACCCTACACTTACCATAACAAGGGTTGTGGTTATAAAAATCGTAGCAATAATTGCGCTTAAATTCTTTGAAATTATATCATAATATGCAATTACCCCGGCAAAAAGAGGAATAAAAAAGAGTATCATATATTTTAAAATAAATTCGCTAAAATCCTTTATCCAATCTTCTTTTATAATATTCAGCTTCAAAAGTAAAAACAAAACAATTATTCCTAAAACCGCAGCAGGAAAAGTTATATTTAATGCCCTTAAAATAATTGTGCATAAATATTGAATAATAAGAATTATTAAAGCCCCGACCATAAAATTTAAAATCTTTTTCATAAATTTATTATAATACTTAAAAAATTTTTGCTATAATAAATCTATGCAAAAACTGGAACTGCTTGCACCTGCTCAAAATTATAAATGTGCAATATCTGCAATAAACTCGGGAGCGGACGCCGTATACATAGGCGCAAACGCTTTTGGAGCAAGGAATGCTGCAAAAAATTCATTGGAAGATATTGAAAAAATAATAAACTACGCTCATTTATTTAATGTTAAAGTTTATGTAACCTTAAATACAATTTTAGATGATAATGAGCTTTTAGAATGTCAAAAAATTATTCAGAAGCTTTATGAAATTAAAGCGGATGCTGTTATTTTTCAAGATTTCGGGATTTTAGAGCTCTCAAACAAAGGTTTACTTCCTCCGATTGTGCTTCATGCCAGTACACAGTGCGACAATAGAAACGCCGAAAAAGTAAAATTTTTTGAAGATATAGGTATAAAAAGGGTAATTTTAGCACGTGAGCTCTCTATTGAAAAAATTGAAAACATAAGAAAAAATACTTCGCTTGAACTTGAACATTTTATCCATGGGGCGCTTTGCGTGAGCTATTCGGGTAATTGCTATATGTCCGAATATATCGGCTCAAGAAGCGCTAATCGGGGTTGCTGCGCTCAAGCTTGCAGAAAAAAATATTCTCTTATAAATAAAAAGGGTGAATATATAAAGAAAAATCTTCATCTTTTATCTCTAAAAGACAATAATCTCTCTAAACATCTTGATAAGCTTATCAGGGCGGGAATTACAAGCTTTAAAATCGAAGGAAGATTAAAAGATGAAAATTATATAAAAAATATTGTTCTATATTATCATAATTTATTAAAAAATTACCCGAGAACCTCGTTTGGCTATATTAGCGCCGATTTTAGCCCAAACCCTTATAAATCTTTTAATCGCGGTTTTTGTGATGACTATTTATTCAATAAAAAAGATAATATCTATAATTTCCTGACTCCAAAATCAACCGGTGAATACTTGGGAGTTGTTAAATCAACCTCCGACAGCTCATTTATTCTTGATACAAAAGAACAAATAAACCCGCAAGACGGCTTGTGCTTTGAATATAGGGGAGAATTTTTCGGCTGTCTTGTAAATAAAGCGCAGGTTGTCAAAGGCGGAGTTAAAATTTACCCTAATAAAAAACTTAACTTAAAGGCGGGAGATAAAATATTCAGAAATATTGACACAAACTTTAATAAAACCCTTGAAAACTCAAAAACAACAAGAAAAACGGATATTGAGCTTACCATATCGGATAATTCAATTATCGCAATTAATGAAAATTCCATAAAAGCGCAAGTATTATTTGAGTTTAGCGAAGTTGCAAAAGATAAAGAAAAAATGAAACAAAATTATATTAAAGCGCTTTCAAAAACAACGGATACTCCCTATAACATTAAAAAAATAAACTTTAAAACGCAAGAGCTTGCTTTTTTACCTGTTTCAAAAATTAATGAATTAAGAAGAAATTTACTTGATGAATTAAGCAAAAATATTTTATCAAGATATAAAACAAAAAAGCAAAAGCCTGTAAATACGGTAAAATTTCCTCTTGATGAAGGGGATTATCGCTTAAATGTTCATAATTCAAAAGCTCTGGATTTTTATGAAAAATGCGGCTGCGAAGTTAGGGAAAGAAGTTTTGAATCAATTAAAGAGCGCTCAGGTAAAGAAATTATTGGTAAAGAACTCATGAGAACAAAACACTGTTTAAAAAGAGCCTGTCTAAACTGCAAAAATCAGGATGAATTATTTTTGGTTGATGAAAAAGGAGTCAAATTTCCTCTTGAATTTGACTGCAAAAATTGCGAAATGATTATATTATCGCCTTAAAAATAAATACATAAAATAATATTTATTAATAAAAACTTGTTGCGGACGGTTTTTGATATAAAATTATACTATACTGAGATTTTTGGGAGAAAACCTTGCGCTTTAGTTTAGATGAAATCATAAATTGTTTGGATTGTGAAGTTTTATACAAACAGGAAAGTTATAATTCAAATGAACTTTTTAACATTTCAACAGACACAAGAAAACTTCAAAAAGGTGATATTTACCTTCCTTTAAGAGGGGAGAATTTTGACGGACATAATTTTATCGATAAGGCGCTTGAAGCGGGTGCAAGCGGATACTTTACACAGGATAAATATAAAATCAATAAAAATGCAAAATTTATTTTATATGTTAAAAATTCACTTGTTGCATACTTAAAACTTGCAAATTTTATAAGAAACAAGATTAACCCTTATGTAATAGCAATCACGGGTTCTTGCGGAAAAACAACAACCAAAGAAATGCTGTTTAGCGTTTTTTCAACTCAATTTAAAACCCATAAAACCGCCCTAAATCATAACAACGAAATCGGCTTATGCGAAACAATGTTCAATATGAGTGACGATTGCGAAGTTGCAATAGTTGAGATGGGAATGAGGAATTTGGGTGAAATCGAGCTTTTGTCAAACTATTCAAATCCCGATATGGGGATAATTTCAAGTGTTGGCTCAGCTCATGTTGAAAGGCTCGGGACTTTGAAAAATATTGCGATTGCGAAATGTGAAATTGCAACAAACCTCAAAAAAGAAGGGGTTTTTATAGGGGTTGATTGCCCTCAAATTAAAGAAAATTTAAAATATGACGGTAAAAAAATTTTTATAAATCCTTCGGAAGCTAAAAATATTCAAATATCGGCGGATTATACAAAATTTAATTATAACGATGTTGAATATGAAATCACTCAACCGGGCGAATATAATGTGTCCAATGCGCTTTTGGTTATTCAAGCGGCGCTTTATAAAGGTATTGGTACCGAAAACATTAAAAAAGGTTTGCTGAATTATAAACCGATTGAAAAAAGATGGGAAAAAACGGTTTATAAGAATTTAACCTTTATAAACGACAGCTATAACGCTAATCCCGAGTCGATGAACGCCGTTTTGAAAACGTTTTTGTCTATTTATTCAAAACCGATTGTGCTTGTATTGGGCGATATGGGAGAACTCGGCAAGGATGAAATCGCCTATCATAAACAGGTAGGGGAATTTTTATCAAACTACTCGGATATAAAACTCTTAACCGTCGGAACGCTTGCCCGTCATATTGCGAGAAACACAACTCTTGAAAGCGTTGAATTTGAGAATAATAAGCAATGTGCAAAATATATTTTGGAAAACATTAAAGAAAACACGACAATTCTTCTCAAAGCCTCAAGAGCAATGAAATTTGAACAAATAATAGAAATTATACAGCAAGGCGGTTTATTATGATAATGATTGGCGTTGCGGGTCTTATAACTCTTATATTATGCTTATTGTTCGGCATTCCCTATATTGACTTTATGAAAAAGAAAGCATACTCTCAATATATCAGAGAAGAAGTCTCAAAAATGCACGCATACAAAGAAAAAACACCGACAACGGGCGGCATTTTTATCGTATCATCAATATTAATCGGCTCTCTTATAACTCTGTTTATGGCGCAGCAAACAACGACAAGGGCGGTTATTGTTTTAATGACTTTAATTTTCTACACTTTAACGGGTTTTGAAGATGACATCAAAAAAATTAAAGCTCATCATAACCTCGGACTTTCCGCAAAAGCAAAGTTAATGCTTCAAATAGCGGTTGCCATGCTTCCCGCTTTTTATATAATTTTTTCCAACCAAACTCAAATAACTTTTTTGAATTTCAGTTTTAATTTAGGTTGGTTTTATCCTTTGTTTGTTGTTTTTATGATGGTCGGGGCTTCAAACGCCCTGAATTTAACCGACGGGCTGGACGGACTTGCCGCAAGCTCTTCTTTTATAGCATTTTTCGCCTGCGCAATTATCTGTTTTTTGAATAATAATATTGACTTGGCAATTATCTCAATTGCAACAAGCGCTGCGTGTCTCGGGTTTTTATATTTCAACAAGAAGCCCGCAAAAATCTTTATGGGTGACACGGGCAGTTTGGCTCTGGGCGGATTGCTTGCAACAATTGCAATTATGGGGAAGTTTGAACTGTGGCTGATTCCTATTGCAATTATCTTTATTATAGAAACGCTATCAGTTATGATTCAGGTTACAAGCTATAAATTGACAGGCAAAAGGGTGTTTAAGATGAGCCCGATACACCACCATTTTGAGCTTTGCGGTTGGAGTGAAAATAAAATCGTCATAGTATTTTCTTTAATTACTCTGATTGCTTGTTGCGTCAGTGTTTTGATTTATTATTTTTTTAAGGCATAAATTATGAAAAAATTCACGGATTTAAAAGAAAAAAAAGTGTTAATTCTCGGTTTTTCTCTGACGGGAATTGCGGCTGCAAAATATTTTCTAAAAAAAGGCGCTTTAGTTTATATTTCAGACAGTAACGAGCTTTCAGACAAATATAAAGATGAACTTGAAAACCTTTTAAATTCAGGTGCTAAAGTTGAATTCGCTAAGCACAGCGATAAATTTATAAATTCTTGCGATTTTTGTATTTTAAGTCCTTCAATTCCAACGGACGCTGAAATATTAAAAAGGCTCAAAGAAAAAAACATTCCCTATTTTTCTGATATTGAATATCTTTCTTTTGATGATAACGAAAAAATCGTTCTTGTTACGGGTACTAACGGAAAAACAACCACAACCGCTTTAACTTCTCATATTCTCTCAAAGAAATTTAAAGCGCCTTATTGCGGAAATATAGGCGTAAGTCCTTTGGAATATAAAGATAAAAATATTGACTACTATGTTGTTGAAGCAAGCTCTTATCAGCTTTATTATTCATCAAACTTAGCTCCAAAAATCGGCATATTTTGCAATTTAACTCCCGATCATATCTTATGGCATAAAAGTATTGAAAATTATTTTGAAGCAAAAGCAAAACCCTTCAGGAATATGACTTCAAAAGACTTTGCAATTTTAAATTATGATGATGAATATACAAAAAAACTGGGTAGTGAAATACAAGCAAATGTTTACTACTTTTCATTGGAAAAACAAAATATCAAAAACTGTATATATTTAAATAACAATAAAATAATGTTTGACAATAATGCGCTGATAGACATTAACGAGCTTCAAATTGTAGGACCTCACAATATTCAAAATGCAATGTGCGCAATATTGGCTTCTAAAATATTAAAAGTTGAAGATGAAAAAATTATAGAAGCGCTTAAAAGCTTTAAGGCAATTGAGCACAGGCTCGAATTTATCAGAACAATTGAAGATACGGACTACTATAACGATTCAAAAGCAACAAACCCCGAAGCAAGCATAGTTGCAATTAACTCGTTTGAAAACAAAAAAGTTGTTTTAATCGCAGGGGGCAGAGATAAAAAAACCTCCCTGAAAGACTTTATTGAAGCGGTTAAAAAGAAGATTTCAAAAGTAATACTGATTGGCGAAGCAACGCAACGATTTAAAGACGAATTATCGCAAAACGGTTATATGAATATAGTAAATTCAAAAACACTTGAAGAAGCAATTGACATAGCTTCACTTGATAAACCGGATGTTGTTTTGCTATCCCCCGCATGTGCAAGCTTTGATATGTTTGAAAGCTATGAAAAAAGAGGAGAAGCATTCAGAAACTATGTATTATCAAAAAAATAGAACCCATGCTCATACCCATACAAATACTACATACGCTCAAACTCCGCCTGACAATATTTTAATTGTTGCCGTTATTTTCATTGTTGTTTTTGGAATAATGGCGGTGTTCTCCGCTTCTGCCCCTAAAGCCATAGGGCTGGGTGAAAATCCGATGTCTTTTACCTTAAAACAGTTAATCTGGCTTGTTATGGGAATTTTTGGAGCTTTGTTTTTTTCAAACTTTGACTACAGAAAGCTCAAACCCTTCTCGGGCGCTCTTGCAATATTTGTTTTAATTGCTCTTGCTGCTGTTCAGTTCTCTCCCTTCGGAGTTACGGTTAACGAAGCAAAAAGATGGCTTGTAATAGGTCCGATACAGTTTCAACCTTCGGAGATGGCAAAACCCGCACTTGTTCTATACTTTGCAACACTCTTTTCAAAAGATTGCAGAATAATCGACTCAAGCAAGTATGCTTTTTATGGAATATTTGCTGCAATGCTTTTATTAATATATATGCAGCCTAATCTTTCCATGATTGTTTTATTGCTTATGACTTCTCTTTCGATGTATTACATTGCGGGAGGTTCAATTAAAATAATTACAAGCCTTATTGCCCTTGGGGTATGCGTTTTGAGTTTAACAATTCGAGGGTACCAACTCCAGCGTATAAAAGTTTGGTGGAATCCCTTTTCTGACGCACTCGGAACGGGATATAACATTATTCAATCCATGGTTGCTTTTTCTTCGGGCGGATTTTTTGGTGTAGGTTTCGGAAACTCCAAGCAAAAGCTCTCCTGGCTTCCTGAAGGGCATACAGATTTTATCTTTGCCGTTATAGGTGAAGAATTTGGTTTTTTAGGGTGCTTTTTTCTTATTTGTTTATTCTGTATATTTTTGCATCGAGGTTTTATAGTGGCTAAAAAATGCCCTGATATGTTTGGCAAAATTTTAGCTGTCGGAATTACTTTTTCAATATGCTTTCAAGCATTTACCAATATGTCCGTTGCCAGCTCGTTTGTCCCCGCAACGGGTATTCCTCTGCCATTTATAAGCTATGGCGGCTCAAGCCTGTTTGTGTCGCTTTGTATGATAGGGGTTTTAATCAATATCTCCAAAAAGAAAGTTCAAAGGATAGTCCACTATGTTCAATAAAAATAAAGAAGACAAAAAAATAATATATTTCATAACGGGAGGCGGAACAGGAGGACATATATACCCCGCTGTTTCAATAATTGAATCTCTTTTGGAAAAACAAGCCGATAAAAATAATATTTACTATTTGGGCAATAAAAAAAATTTAGAATATGAAATTGCAAAAAAGAACGGATACAATTTTTTAAGCTATGCAGCTTCAGGCATGCCAAGAAAATTAAGCTTTAAATTTATCTGTTGGATGTTTGGTTTAATGTGTGCCACAATAAGCGCTCTTAAGTATGCTCTTAAGTATAAGCCGAGCGTAATTTTTGCAACGGGCGGTTATGTCTGCGCTCCGATATTATTTGCGGCTTTAGCGCTAAGAATACCCTTTGTTTTACATGACTGCGATATTCAACCGGGTATTGTAACAAGATTTTTTGCCCCTTTTGCAAAAAGCGTTTCTCTAGCATTTAAGGAAGCTTCAAAATACGTTAAATCAAAAAATATTTCAATAAACGGAAACCCCATAAGGAAAGAATTTAAAACAATCTCAAAAAAACAAGCAAGAGAAGAGTTGTCCCTTAAGGATGATTTTACAATTTTGATTATGGGCGGTTCCTTAGGTGCTAAAACAATAAATGACGCAAGTTTCAGAATTTTAAAAGAATACGCAAATAAAGAAAATATTACCATCATTTGGCAAACAGGGAAAAAGAATTTTGATAGTGTTACAAGGCAAATTCTTGATGAATTTTCAGAATTACCCGATAACCTTGTTCTACAGCCTTATTTTGATAAAATGTATCTTGCGCTGTTATCATCAGACCTTGTAATATCAAGAGCAGGCTCTTTAAGCTTGTCTGAAATCTGCGCAAGTTCTTTGAGTGCAATTTTAGTCCCTTATCCTTACGCAAGTCAAAATCACCAGAAGAAAAATGCGCAAAGTCTTGTTGAAAATAAAATTGCACTTATGCTTGAAGACAAAGACTGCACGGGTGAAACATTGTTTAAGATGGTTGAAGATTTAATGAACAACAAGGTATTGTTGTCAAATTTATCTTATAATGCTTATAAAGCAGCAAAATTAAACGCAACGGAAGAAATCACGGAACAGATTAACAAGGCTGTCGGGTAAATTTATGAAAAAAGCAAGCGAAATTTTAACTTCTCATAAAAAATTTCACATAAACTTGGGACTTGAGAGAATTAAAAAAATCCTCTCGCTTCTAAACAACCCTCAAGACAATTATAAAACAATTCATATAGCGGGAACTAACGGAAAAGGCTCAACTTGTAAAATTCTAAACGAATTATTGATTGAAAACGCAAAAGATAAAAAAACAAATGAAAAAATAGGGCTTTTTACAAGTCCTCATCTTTTTTCATACGAGGAGAGAATAAAAATCGATAATGAAAATATTTCTCCTTATATCTTTGACAGATTAACAAACGATATTGACAAACTTGCGCTTGAAAATAACATTGAGTTGAGCGAGTTTGAGCTTATTTGCGCCGTTGCCTTTTATTATTTTTATATTAAAAAAGCAGATTGGGCAATAATTGAAGTTGGTCTTGGCGGGCTTTTTGATTCAACAAACGTTATTAATTCATCCGCTCAAATTATTACAACAATTGATTTTGACCATACAGAGCGCCTCGGTAAAACAATTGAAGAAATTGCAGCTCAAAAAGCGGGAATAATTAAAGAAAATTCGCTTGTTTTTATAAACAAAGATAATTTAGGTTTTAATAAAATAAGTGAAGTTATAAAAGAAAAAAATGCAAAATTAATAATTCCAAAGGATGTTTCAATAAAATTTGAAGATAAAAATTATGCAATTTTTGACAATAACAAATATGAATTTAATTTATCGGGCGCTCATCAGGCAAAAAACCTTGCTTTAGCTTTAAGCTGCGCTGATGAATTGTTTAATGTTTCAAAAGATACCGTAAAAAAAGCGCTAAAAAACGTCAGATGGCGCTTTAGGCTTGAATACAACAAAGAAAAAAATCTTCTGATTGATTCTGCCCATAACCCGAGCGGGGTAAACACTCTTAAAGAATTTTTAGACGAGCGTTTTTTGAATACAAATAAAACATTTATATTCGGTTGTTTAAAAAACAAAGACTATAAAAAAATGCTTGAGATAATTTTAAACGATAAAGATAAATTTTACTTTTTTGAATTTGATTACCCTAATGCAGCAAAATTTGAAGAACTTGAGCCAAGTTTAAAAGAAAAATTTATAAAAATTGAAAATATTGAAGAAATTGAAAAAATAATAAAAGAAGATAAAAACCTTAAAATTGTGTTCGGTTCAATTTATATGAGCGGAAAAATTTTTTCAAAAATTAAAATTTAAATTTTATATTTATTTGGCAAAAAAATTTTTTCAGCAGTCTTATATCAATACAATCAAGTTGAGAATGGGACTATGAAAATAAACACGATTAATTTTTTTAAACACAACAAAAACAACAATTTAAAAACGTTTAAAACAAATAAAAGAACTGATTTTTTAAAAAATGTCAATTTTGATACACTAAATTTTAAATCCTCACTAAATCCAAAAAAAGATGTGCATGAAATTGATAAATATGTTGAAAATAAGCCTTTAAATGAAGAAATTAAAGAAAAGCTTTTAATTCAAGAGGATGGAAGCTACAGTAGAGAATTAGAAGAAGATTTTATTCTATACTTCAAACTTGCAACAAATTCAATTAAAAACATTAATTCGCAATATAAAAAAGACGCTCTAACTAAAGCAGTCTTAGAAACACTAAGAGCAGTTGAAATTCCAAAAAAACCGTCCGATATTGAAATATTGACACTGATAGCTCAAGCTTACAGCGCAGTTTTACACAACCAAACAAATGTTTTTGAAGTTTATAATATTTGTAAAGATGAAGACGGGAAAATTGACTCTGAAAAAGCAAATATGATTTTTCTATGGCAATACGGTTCATACAACCAGTTTTCACCTTATAAAATAGCAGAACTTTTAGATGAATATTGCCGTGATAAAGATAATAAAATTTCAAAGGATAAATCAGAGATGATTCCCATACTCTTCAACTGTTGTAATTGCAACACTGACGAAGAGTGCACTAAATTTACCAAATTGGTTTTAGATGATGAAAATGATTTAAAAAGCGATATAAATCTTGATAAATATCAATTTTTGGTTTCAAAAATGTTGAAACTATATTCAATATCAATAGAAGAGCTTGAAAAAAACTATAATATTGACCTAAATGATATTCAAAAAGACGATTCTTATTCTCAAAAAGCCGAATTATCAAGCATTATTACCTTTCTTTCGTCAGAAATTATTGCAAAGCTTATGGAAAACTCAACCGATAAAGACGGTAAATTTAACATAGAAAAAGCTCAACAAACCTTTGATTTTATCTTGAAATATGCTCAAGATTACAGATACTCACTCAATGAAACAAAGGTTTTCAAAGTGTCTAATCCAAATATGGGTAATTTATACAGAAAAGAAATAAGCCTGAATGAATTAGAAGGAATAACCGCAGCAAGGTACGATAATTCCGTTTACAGAATGCACAGAATACTTTGTGAAGAAAATATCGGGCAGAAATATTTACATTAAAAGCTTTTATCGATATCAAAATAAATTTTATAAACTGTTACTTTTTTACTGTTTTAAGTCATCACCTTTTTTATAAATTAATAAAAAACAAAGGAAAAAATTAATGAAAATAACAAAATCAAACAATCAAGCTTTCGGAATAATTACAAAAGAAGCTATTGACACAATAAGAAAACACTCTGAAGGTTATATATACAGACCAAAATATTTAAAAGAACCCACAGGTGCTTGTTATAGTGCAGATACTAAATATTCTTTTATGAATAAAGATGAGCTAATGAGATTAAAAGCACTAACCCAAAAAGCGCAATCGCTTAAAAAAGTAATAATAGGTTCACTGCATAGTAATTCTAAAGAAGGTTTATCAATTGAATATCCCTCGGGGGATGAATATTGCGTAAGATTTAATAAAAAGGATGAAGGTAATATAAAAGCTGTTCTTGATAAGTTTGAATGCGCAATAGATTTTGCACAAGAACACGAATCAGAAGCAACAGGAGATTTTTACCAAATCAAAAAAGGCAGCACCTTTTTAGGATACGGAACAGTTTATTCAAACCTTGATATGCCTTCTGACAAATTCAGAACGGATGAAGAAAACAAAATTATAAAATCAATTTACGACTCAACTTTAAATTTAGAAAAAGGTAAATTTAGCACAAATACTTGTGATGATTGGTAATAAAATAATATAAATTTGTTATTTTACTATCTTTTTGAAAAATATTGACAGCCGTTCCAAATAAGAATTTCACTGTTAGAAATCATGCACTTGCCGTTTAAGCAGTCAAGCGTACCGTCGGGACGCATTGAAAAATTCTTGCAATTTTGACAGGTTTTAAGAATTATTCCTTTAGAATTTAATTTATAGGTAATATCAGCTAAAGCGTCATACATTCTTAAAAATGAGTCGGTTACTATAAAGCGGTTGCCTTCCCTGAAAACAACTTTTCTCATGCCGTCTTCCGAGACTAAATCCAATTTACAGGTAAAATCTTTTTTTCCGTTATTTGCAACAGCATTAATTGTTGCCGAATTAACGTTTTCTTCTTCATATTCGCTGTTTATAATTGAGCGCATGGTTAGAGTATTTATTAAAAGTTTTAATTTTTGCCAGCTTAAACATAAAGGATAAAACATTAACCAAAAAACCTCACTCCCTTTCAGCTGGGCAACAATTGTTGAAAAAACAAAGTTAAAAAGAAGAAATACCCCCAAAAGTATAACCGCAATTTGACTGATATGAGAAGGAAAATATATTGCAAGTATTAACAAAAAAGAATAACTTACCAAAACAAAAAGAGAATTGGGTCTTAAAAGAAATGCGATAAATTCCCTGAAAGAATTGTTCTTAAACATTATCAAAGGAAAATAATGTATAAATAAAGAAAATCTGTTTACTAAGCTCGGTGTTCTAAAATCATAGTTTTTTATATCAATCGCAGTAACAATATAGGGAGAAAAACAAGTTTTAACATCATTTGACGCTAAATCAAGGGAAAATTCAAGCTCTGAATCTTTATCTTCAAGACTGACATAACCCATTTTTTCAAGTACATCTGCCGTTATAACAAGATTTTCCCCGTCTATTAAAAAAGGCAGTTCATAAATTGAACGTGAGATACTTTTTGTTATATCGTTATATTTTAAATATGCCGATACGATTGAATTTTTAATTTTTTTTGCAAGCTGCTCTTTTTCATTAACCGTAGCAATCGAACCGACATAAACACCCGATTCTTTAATTGATTTGTTAATATTTTCAAGATATTTTTCACCAACTATTCTGTTTGCACCAAGGAATATAAAAGCGTCAAACTTATCTTCTGTTATAATTTTTTGAACAAAAAGATTGAGTGCTTTATCCTTTGAAAAATAATCAGGGTTTTGAATATTATGTATTTGAGCTCCGTATGCAAAATCTCTAATCGGTTCGCTGTCGCCTTCGTCTTTTTGATAAACAACATGCACCTGATAATTTTCTTTTGAATAGGTCTGGTTGTTTAAAACGTCCAAAAGCTTATCAAGGTTTTTATCCCTGTGAGTTGCAAAGATAATTATGCAGAGCTTACGTTTTTCAACAATGATACTTCTGGTTTTTTCCTGCATTTCAAAATATTTATTAACATTTCTTGCTTTTATACAAAAAAACATCCGGTAAATGCAATAAATAAAAAGGTAAATGGTTAATAATGCAAATAAAGTATCAAATACTATCATATATGTATTTTATTAAAAAGTAAAATAAAAATCTAGCTTTTTTTAACCAATGCTAATATAATTAAGTTTAATGATAAGCTTTCTCGGTCAATGTGTATCAAATTTTATTCAGGCGGCAAAATATACCCTCAAAGGGAATGTCCGCTTGTCCTCCGTTATTGTTCAAATTAGTGCAATCGGTTTTGATTCGTTGGGAATTTCATTATCCATTGTTTTTATTTCAGCCTGCGTAATAGCGCTTCAAGTAGCTCATCAATTTTTAATGTCAGGTGGAGATAGCTATATTGGCGGTTTTTTAGCCGTTGCATTGATTAGAGAAATAGCCCCCGGTTTTGCAGCACTGGCGGTTGCGGCAAGAGCAGGAACGGCAATAACCGCTCAAGTTGCAAATATGCAGGTAACTAATCAAATAGATGCTATTGACGTACTAAGAGTCGACTCAATAGGTTATTATTTTGCTCCGAGAATAATAGCAGGCTCAATAAGTGTTTTTTGCATTGTTCTTTTGGCTGAATTAATAGGGGTTTTGGGAGGAGCAATTGTTTCATATTTTTCAATCGGGCTTCATCCTATAAGATATTTCAACTCCGTTTGGTTAATGCTTGTAACAAAAGATATTTATGTCAGTCTCCTGAAGGGTATAATTTTTGGGGCAATAATTGCTCTTGTTTGCGCAACTGTCGGTTATAACACAAGAGGCGGAGCAAAAAACGTCGGTGAATCAACGACAAAATCGGCAATATTATGTACAATTTATATTCTTGTTGCAGATTTAATCATGGGTGTTTTGTTTTATATGGGTTAGAAATATTAATTTTAAGGCTCGAAACCGATTTTATTGGCTTTTTGCTCAAGCTTATATTCCTTTTCGTTTATTTTTTCAAAGCTTCCCTGTTTGATTGCTTCAATGAAGTCTATTTCTCTCAGTTCTCTTTTACATCTGTACGCATTAACGGAAGCACTCATGATGATATCTATAATATTTGAAGGACTGTAGCCTTTTAATTCTTTGGATAATTTTGCAATCAGTTTTTTATTGCCGGCAAAATTTTTGCCTTTTTTAAACTTTGACAATTCCTTAACTAAAAGGGTTGAAATTTCTTTTGAATCGGGTAAACCTATATACTGTTTCATGCCCGCACGCCTTACAATTGCAGGGTCTAAAAAATTATACATATTGGTTGCGCCGATAATAATAATATTTTTTGCTTTAGCGGCAGAAATTAAAGGTAAAAGAGTATTTACAACTTTATTATCCTCTTTTGAGCCTGCGCCTCCAAGCATTCTTTTTTCGGCAAGCGAATCCATTTCATCCATAAAGAGAACAACCGGTTTTTGCGATTTTTTAGCTTCAGCTTCCAATTGTTCAAAAGCTTTTCTAATATTTGATGATGTTTCATTAACATAAACAGAGCCTACTTTAGACAAATCAAGACAATACATATCACAGCCGCTTTGAGCTGCAATTGCCTGAGCAAGCATTGTTTTACCGCACCCCGAAGGCCCGTAAAATATAATAAACCCGGGAATTTTTATGCCGTACTCTTTTTTCCTTTCAAGTGCTTCAACAGGGTGTTCAAGAGGGAAAATTATAAAATCTTCAACATCCGCTACCGCCTTTTTTAAGCCTACAACATCGTCTAAAGATTTTGGACTGTCGCTGTCGGGTATGTATTTTTCAATTATACCGCCTGTTTTTTCTTCGGGTTCTATTATTCCATTAATAACCCCTGATTTTGCTCTTTCCTGAAAAAGATAATCGGTGCTTGCACTATAAGTTTTTGAGTTGTCATCAATCAAATTTGAAAGATTATCAACCATAATATCTCGCCAAATAAAAGCAGATCTTGTTTCTTTGTAAATTTGAGCAAGTCCGTCCTCATCAGGGTCATTTTCTTCTATTTTTTTAACTGATTCCATATCGTAGCTATCTGCGGAAGCTTTTAGAAAATTTAAATCGGGAAAACATTTATCAACAATTGTACATAAAAATGTTTTTGCCTCAAGAAGATAGTCAAGTAATATGTTTATCGCTGTTTCATTTTTTTCTGTTGAATTGTTCGCTTCAAGTTTTACAATTTCTTCTTCAACTTTATTACACTGTTTATTAACTGAAGCAATTGTTCTGTTAACAGGTGTAGAAGGTTCAATTTCAAGCCTTTTTTTCAATTTTTTATTTAAGGCTTTAGAATAACCAAAATTTGTTTTTTTTGGAGATGATGTTATATTCATATTTTCCTCGGTTAATAGTCTGACTATACAAACCCCGAAAAAAAAATTTTTTGCTACTCCTTGCTGCCCGACCTCGAACCGGAGTAAATATATATAAATGGCAGGATTTTACTTACGGGGATTTTTTTATCAACCTCTTTAAATCCGATTTTAATTGTAGCAACAATATCGTCAAAATTTGCCAAAGAGTCTTTAATCGTATACTTGCGTTTGGGTTCATTGTCTTTTTTTGTCAAATTTGTAATTTTTGTGGCAGTGTATGCTCCAAGAGCCATTGCGGAAGCAGAGGCAATAATTTTTGGTGCATTTTTACTAAGTTTGGATGAATTGTCGCAAATTGATTGAGCTTTTCCGACCATCAACATCGGAATTGCCGTGTTCATCATCTGAAAAGCCGCTTCTTTGTACTTTTTCTTTTTTGTGGCACCGTCTGCGCCAATTGAACCGAAAAGCACGCCGCCAAGGTTTGCTGCACCTGCAGTTACAAGCATTCTCATAATTTCATCTGCGGAGCTGTTTTTCTTTTGCGGAACTTTTGTTAATGCCAACATAGCACAGCCAACACCGAGCGCAGAGCCTAACAATGCCCGAGGTTTAATCTTTGGCTTTTGTTGTAATGCTTTGGTTTGATAGTGTTTATATGATTTAAAATTAAAGTATAGGTTATTTTCTACTGTCATAAGCTGCCATAGAATATAAAAACAAAAAATAAAAAAAATTTCCACTTTATTTTTTTAAATATTATGACACTTCAAAAAACTCTTCTTTTTTAGCTGAGCAAACAGGGCAAAGCCAACTCGGATCTAAATCTTTAAATTCAATATTGTTATTATTTTTAGGTGTGTAAATATAACCGCATACACTGCATTCATAGTCTTTCATTTTTCCTCCTTTATTTGAATTTTAATTTTAATGTTGAAAATTTTAATTATCCTTTAGGCTATTATTATTTTTATTAAAATTAAAATTAATATTTCTTTACAATTAGGCAATTGGTTGTCAAAATTTAACTTTTTTAAAATATAGGGGTTTATATTTTCTTAGGGGGAAAATCTAAATGAGCATAGGCATGCAAGAGGCAGATTGGCAATACATCAAAAACAAATTTCTTGAAGATCATAAAGCCTCGTATTACAACAACTATTACAGTAATTATGGTTCTTCAACGACAGGGAGCGAAGCGCTGGTCTCTAATACCGCAAACGAGAATAATTGCGATACGGTAGAATTATCCTATGGCAACAACACTTGCACCGATGGAGAGGACGACGGAAAAATTAATCCTTTAGTTGCGGCAGGGAATATCTTAGAAGGTGCAGGCAAATCTTTTGTCGGAATTTTTACCAACGCAATAAAACATCCGTTTAAAACAGCTGCCGTAATGGGCGCATGTTGCATTCCCGTAATCGGACCTGCAATAGGGGGGTATCTTGCCGCACGTGGAATCTGTAGCGGCGTAAAGACACTCGTAAACGGAATAAAAGTCGCAAATAGCGCAACAACAGACGCTCAAGCAAAAGCAGCTTTTGAAAACATCGGAGGAGGAACGTTTACAACGGCAGCTTCTGTTGTAGCCCTGAAGGGTTCTATGGGCGTTATGAAAAAACAGATTGCAAACAGCGAAACCGTGGGATTAATTAAAAACTACAAAAGCGGTGATTTGGGTGAAGTTTTAGCTAAAGGTGCGCAAGAAACGCTTGATAATATCGGAGCGGTTACAAAAACGGTTGCGGATAAAGGCAAGGGCGCATTCGATTATGTAAAAGATATATTTGAACAGAAAAAATCTCCGGCTCAGGTAGGAACGGAATTAGCAGCAACCTTTAAAACAAAAGCCGTAGACTGTGCAAGAAATACCGGAGAAAAAATAGAAAATACTATAAATAATACTAAAAAGTTCCTAAGCGAAGGCAAAAACAAAATTACCGAAACATTTAAAAGTAATTCCGGCACAAAAGCAACTCCGCCAAGTGTTGAAACAATAAAAACAAATATGACACAAAAAGGCTATACTTTAAAAGAAGCTCAAGGAAACAGCGGAGACTTAGTCTGGGAAAAAACTAACGGTGGTGAAGTTCAAACGGTTGTTTATAATAAAAAAGGATTTAAAACAAGCGAAACAATCGTAGATAACAATGTAACAACTCAAAGAACTTATAATTCTTCAGGTAAACTCATAAAAGAAACAAAAACCGCAGTAGATGAAACAGGCGGCTCACCGATAACAGAAACAAACACCACAACTTATGATAAAAATGGTGAAGTAAAAGTGACAAGCGAAGAAACCGTAATCAAAAACTCGGATGATTCACTTGAGAGCAGGTCTTACAAAGAAACTAAAGGAAATATTACAAAAGAAGAAGTTGAAGGACCTGATTATAAAACAACTACAAAAACAAAAGAAGCAAACGGTTATAAAATCAGCAAAACTAAAGAAACAACGGGCAATAAGACTAAAACAACGACAAATTACAGTAAAAACGGAGAAATTATAGAAGGCAGAATGGCAAAAGCTTGGGCAAAATACAAAGCTACGGCAGTATCTCCAACAGTTGATAAATTTATTGAAACGCAAATAAAAGAAGGTAATTTGACCGTTTGGGATTTAGCTCTTTGGAATAATGCAGCACAAGATTTGTAAAAATATTCCAATGATAAAAAGTGTAACAGGTAAGATTAATCTTACCTGTTTTTGTTTTGAAACTTTTTTAAATTTTATTCGTCTTGTTTAATATAAATGCCGTATTTGCTACTGAGCCTTTGTGGAGAGAACAAAGGCTTTTTTTTATTTTAATATCAAACACTTTTATTTTTATATTAAAAAATAAAAGCTGCTTAAATTTAAGCAGCTGATAAGGTTCTCTTGATTGTCTTTTATTCTCTTGTATTCGTTTTACTTATCTTCTTCAGTTTTGTTTTTTGAAATATCATAATATATTCATGCTCAAAAATGTTAAAACCGCCGTTTAGGGCTCTATATCGCCATAAATTTGCGGTTTTTCCTTTTGCTTTTTCGTTACCCGTTATGTTTTTAACAATTACCGCTTTTGTAACAAAACCGAGCTCTTCCATTCTTCTTTGACATTCAAACCCTAAGGAAATATATCTGCTGTTTGCGTATTTATCCCCTATGATTAAAGCGGCAAAACGGTTTTGCTCAAGAAGGTCATAGCCGTTTTTTGCAACTTTTTTGAATAAATCGTAAAATTCTTCCGTTGTTTGACAATTTGATAAATCTTCTTTTAGATTTGAAAATTTAATAATATCATCATACGGAGGATGCAAAACAAGAAGCTGCGCATATTTTTCACCCATAATATCAAGACGGGCTTGAATTTTTTCTTTAATTTCAGTGCTTGCGCTATCTCCTTGAATTATGTTAACATCAACAACAAGCTCTTTAGGGCTGAACTTTTGAGATACATAATTAACCATATCGCTCTTAAGTTCAACACCTATACATCTTCGATTTAAATTTCTCGCTTCAAGCCCCGTTGTGCCCGAGCCAAAGAATAAATCAAGCACAATATCATTCTTTTTTGTATAGCGCTCTATTAGCTGAGTTGCAATTTGAGGAATATAGTTTCCGTGGTAATCGTAAGAATGTCCGTTTGATTTTTCACGGGCTTGAAATTCCCACCATGTACCCGTTTTAATATTTTCATACAATTTCCAATTGTTCAAATCAATGTCATTATAAGGCTTTGTTTTAATCGGTTTTACTACTTCAAGTTTTGCTTTTGCTGCCTTATTTGCTTTGTTGTTTGAATTTAGCGACATTAGAAATTCCCCAATAATACAGATTTAAGTATAATTTATTATTTTAATAATTAAATCAACCTAATAAATTAAAAATTTTTGGCAATTTTTTTTCTTGAGTTGTTTTGTAGCGATATAATATACCATGGAAGGACATAGAAGGAAAAATCTATGATTTCAAATATATCAAATCAAAGCTTTAACCCAAACAGATTAAGACTTTGCTACTATAACGATACACACGGCAATTCGGATTTAATAGCCGGCATGGCTTCGGAAATTAAAAACTTTAAAAATAATTCCCTTAATAAAGATTGTGTTTCTTTTGTTTTGTCGGGCGGTGATAATTGCTCGGGAGGGGATGTTAAGAAAAACAATTTTATCTTTGATTTAATGCAAAATTATATGGGTGTTGATGTTTCAGCCGTAGGAAATCATGAAACAGACGCACTTGCAAACGGCTTTTCGGATGCCGCAAAAGATAAAAAGGTTGATTTTGTTGCAACAAATGTTAAATTTTCGCAAGACAACCCAATGAATGATTTTGTCAAAAAGTCGGTAATTAAAGAACAAAATGGCGTAAAAGTCGGTTTTATAGGCGCTATGCCGATTGATTTTAAAAGCTGTACAAAAGAAGCTTCTCAAAAAGGTATAGAAGTATCAGACTTTGACGATACAATAGAAGAACTCCAGCAAGAAATTGATAAACTTCAAAAACAAGACGTTAATAAAATTATAATGGTTTCTCACTCGGGTTATGATACCGATAAAGAATTGGCTAAAAACCTCTCGGGGGTTGATGTTATTATAGGCGGCCATTCACATACCGTTGTTCAAGACGCAAAAAACGGGCAAAACGTTGTTCAATCAAAAACAAATGAACCCGTTTTAATAACTCAAGGCGGAGAAAATGCTAAATACTACGGAATTGCCGAGCTTGAATTTGATGATAAGGGGGTTATTAAAAAAGTTTCAAATAACCTGCTTGAGAGCACAAACAGACAAAAAAGCCCCGTAATTGAATATATTAAAGATGAGCATTTGGGTAAAAGTCCTCAAATAGGTAAAATTTCTAAAATTGACCCTCTTCCTGAAAATCGAAAAGTAGAACCTTGCACCTGGACAGCCGTTATGGCAGATTCAATCAGAGATGAGCTCGGGGTTGATATTGCAATAATTAATTCCGCAAACATCAGAAAAGTTCCCCAGATAGGTATTTTAACTCAGCGTGACGTATCGGAATCCGCCCCTATGAAGAATAATTTAATCAGAACAAAAATTACCCAAAAACAACTTGTTGAAGCCGTAAAAAATGCTGCAAAATCAACAATGACAACCAATCACCCCGGCTTAATCCAAGGAAGCGGTTTTAGCTATAAAATCACCGATAAGGGCGATTTAATCGAGTTTAACATTGTTTCAAAAGATAATAAAATTACACCCGTCGATATAAATAATCCATCTGATGAGATTATATACAGCGCCGCTTATGACAGTTTTGTTGCTCAAAAAGACGGGGAAACTCCGGAACTTGCGCCTAAATTTGAAGTTGAACACTTTGACTACGATAAAGATAAAACAATGATAGATTATCTGTCCAAAAGAGAAGATAAGGATAATCTTGAATTTAACTATGATAACAGAATTGAAATACAAAAAACATCACAACCGATATCACAAAGCAATAATAACCAAAAGTTTTTAAGCTTAACTTCCCTAAAAGCTTCATAAAATATTTAATACAGAAATAGCCGACAACAAAAGAAGCTAAAAACCCGAAGAATATTGCTTTATGATTAAAAGTTGCAATTTGAGAAAAATCAAGCTCTAAAATCGGATAAACCAAAGAAGCAAGAATGATAACGGGTATACTCATCAAAAAAGAAAATCTTGCCGCTTTGACTCTGTTCATACCGCAAAATAATGCGCATGAAATTGTCAGACCGCTTCTTGAAAACCCCGGAAAAACGGCAAGTCCTTGAGCTATTGCCATTAAAATTGACGTTTTTAAATTTATCTCTTTATTACCTTTATAACTTTTCTCGCTTAAAAGCAGAATAATTCCCGTTACAAAAAGCAAAACACAGATTATTTGAGGATTTGTTATTAAGTTTTCAACGCTTTTTTTTAAAGCCAAGCCGATTACACCCGTAATTACAACGCTAAGGGCAATATAGCACACAAGAAGAAAATTATTATTTTTATAATCTTTATCTTTAAGAGCTTTAAAAAAGCTTGAAAAAATTTCTTTTAAATCCCCGAAAAAATAGATTAAAACAGCAAACAAAGTTGCAAGATGAACAATAATATCAAAGAATATTTCTTCTTCTCTATCGCTTATTGTTAGAGTTGCACCTGTTATTAAGTTATAAATTTCATTTGAAAAAGTTATGTGAGCAGAACTTGATATCGGCAAAAATTCGCTCAAGCCTTGAACAGTACCCGTAATTAACGCTTGAATAGTGTGCATTCAAATAACCCTCTGTTATTCTTCAAAATAGCTTGCTCTTGAAGTCGGTGTTTCCCAAACATCCACACGATATATTCCATTAATTTTTTCTTTCATTTTTTTATAGATGAATTTTGCAATAAATTCGGAGCTGGGGCTTTCGTTTTTAAATTCTTCAAGTTCGTTTAAGTCTTTATGGTCTAAATAGTCCATAACCTCATTTGCTGCTTTTTTTAATATTTTAAAATCGATTAAGATATTTGACCTGTCAAGATTTTCGCCTCTTGCGGTAATTTCCGTTTTCCAGTTATGTCCGTGCATATTTTC
>CANPYC010000006.1 GCA_947587615.1 Candidatus Gastranaerophilales bacterium
CAAGATAACCAAGAAGAAAAGGAAGAAGAGGAGAAAGAAGAGGAAAACCAAGATAACCAAGAAGAAAAGGAAGAAGAGGAGAAAGAAGAGGAAAACCAAGATAACCAAGAAGAAAAGGAAGAAGATTTTCTTCAAGAAGCAAACTTATCCGACATAAACGAAGATGAACTTCTTAAAGATGATTTTATTAATACAAATGATGGAATTATAAATATAGGAGATGACAAACAGGTCAATAACACAAAAACAGACAATATCGAACTTGATAACATCCCCTTTTCTCAACCGATTGAAGAAAATGAACAACAAAATGACATCGACAATCAACAGGAAGAAATTTTCTCAGATGGGGAAGAAATAAAACAACAAACAATTTCAAAAAATGACGAAGAATTGCCCGAGATTGAGCAACAGGTTGAAAATCCACAAGAAGAAATAAATATTCAAAAAGAAGTTCAAAAAGAAAAAAAAATTGAAAATCAAAATATTTTACGGCAATATGGCGCTACTAATGATTTTCCAACGCAAAATTATGAACAAAGAATTGCTCCAAATACTCAAGATTTTACTCAAGATTTAATGTATAATAAACAAAGAAATATTAGCGGTTCAAATATGTACAATCCCGACAATTATCAACAAAATAATCAATATAACAGGGACAATCAAAATCCATACAATCAATATAATTCTACTTATTCAAACAATGCAAATATGTACTTTAGTGCAAATCAAAATATGTACCCCGGTGACATAGGAAGCTTTGGAGCAAATATGCCATACGGACACTTTGAAGATAACTACTATCCAAAATCAACAATGTTTCAAGATAATTACAATAGAGCTTACGGGTCAAATATGTATCAAAATCCTCAAGAATATGCTTTTGGAAGCCCTCAAAGGATAATAAATGACATTAATCAAAATGTTAACAGGGGCTTGATTAATGGTATGCCCATGGTGCATAATTTTAATAATAACTATGGTCAAAATATGCAAATGTATCAGCAGCAAAATCCGCAAATACCTATGGCAGGGCAGTATAGTCCTTACTATAATAACAACTGTCCCCCAAATTATTCCAATATGCAGCAAATGAACAACATGCAAAATATGCAAGGTATGCCCAATATGCAAAATATACAAAACATACAAAACGTACAAAATATGCAAGGTATGCAAAACATGCAGCTGGATGATTACGAAGTTTCAAATCTTTTGAACAATATTCGATTATCTGACGGCACAATATTGGCAAATAAAGTTATGTCTGAAGATCAATCTCCGCAAGGATATAATATGCCTCAAAATTCACCAATGCAGCCTCAACAAATGCAGCAGCAGTCGTATCCTCCGATGTACCCGCAGCAAACGTTTGAATCACAACCTCAACAACCAATGGTTTTAAATCAACAGATTCAATCGGCGCAACCAACGCCGCCTGCACCCCCCAAAAAATCCGAACCGAGAAAAATGGGTATATTGGAAGGCGCTTTTGATGCCGTAGGACAGGATTTGGGCGAAGAATTTAATGATATTTCTCCAAATTCATTAAATGACGACCTGCCTGATTCTTCGGATTTATCCGGATCGGATAACACGGATGAATTTGATGACATAAGTTTATTATCGGAATCTTTGGAAGCTCAAGAAAAACTTAGAGAATACGTTGTCTCCGAACTGTCTAAAAAGAATATCGATGTTTCATTACCACAGCAAAACGGAGAAGTAAAAGTTGACGTGTCGGAAAAAACAATGAATATAATTGCCAAAAATATGGCAAAAAAAATTGCCCGCCATGTCGGTATGATATGTATGCAGGAAGCAAAAGCTTCAAATGAGCTTGCAGAAATTCAGGAAAAAAATGAAAAACTGGAAAAAAGAGTAAAAGAACTTGAAGAGCAAAATAAAAAACTCCGTTTACTGCTTGCCGAGTCAAATAAAAATTTAAATTCTTATCAACCGGGCATGTTCGGATTTTATAAAAAAATAGATAAACAGCAGCAACAACAAATGCAACAGCAGCAGCAACAAATACAGCAAATGCAACAGCAGCAACAACAGCAATAAAAGAGGAAGAAAATGAGTCAAATAATAATGATTTTACTTATAAGCCTATTGGTATTGGTTCATGAAATCGGGCATTTTATAGCAGCCAGGCTATGCGGCGTGAGGGTTACCCGTTTCGGAATAGGAATGCCGATTGGACCGAGTTGGAAAATGTTCAAGTGGAACAACACTTCTTTTTATATTCATGCGTTCTTGTTTGGAGGTTATGTTTCTTTTGCGGATGACGAAAAAAACTTTGAGGATAGTTCAATCAAAATAGGGGAAGAATCTAAAGAAGAATCTAAAGAAGAAAAAAAGGATAAAAATGCACCCGCTAAAGATGAATACTTGCCTTCCGATTCACCTGAATTATATGACAACAAAACAATAACTCAAAAATTTTTCATAGTAAGCGCCGGCGTTTTAATGAATGTTATTTTTGCATATTTTCTTGTAATGCTTTGCGCTCTATGGTTCCATAAACTGCCCGCTTCAAAACAAGATATTTTTATAGAGAGCAGTACGGAAGAAATAACTTCAAATATTAACGAAAAAAATATTCAAAAGAATGATAAAATTATAAAAATCAATTCAAAAAATATTGACTCTTTTTATAAATTAATGTTCTTTACAAAAAATTCAAAATTGTTTGATGATTGGGCAGACAATAATTTAATCAATATTAATCTTGAAGAATTAAAAAAACTCAACCCCGAAATTAAACCCGATACAAATTTAAAAGGTAAAACAATAATTCTTCCAAAACCCAAAGCTGAAGCTCCGCTTGATGTCAATGAAAATGTTTTAATGGGGCTTGAAAAATATAAAAAGAAAGATGTTTCTCTGAGTAAAACTCAGATAGATTTAAGAAACAAAATTTACAATCAAACTTCTTACACTCCCTCAGACGACATAGTTTTATCCGATGTTGCGCTGGCATTATCAGATACTTATAAACCCTTAAGCATTACACTTTTAAGGGATGGTAAAGAAATTAAAATCGATAATGTAATTTTAAATGAAAAGGGAATACTGGGTATTAACGTTATAGCAAATGATATTTATTATGAAATCCATACTTTTGGAGATGTTGTCGGAAAATCAATCGACTATATTAACTCAACTGTTTCAATGATGTTATTCAGCTTATGGCAATTGATTACGGGAAAAGTAAGCATTTCGGATATGCACGGAGTTATTGCAATCGTTAAAGTAGGCGGAGATATAATTGCTTCAAAAGGAATTTTAAACGGACTTTTGTTAACGGCAATGATTAGCATTAACCTTGCTATTATGAATTTCCTTCCAATTCCTGCACTTGATGGCGGTCATGTAATGTTTTTAATTATTGAAAAATTAACGGGTAAAAAACCGAGCATGGAAACAAGCGAAAAGATAAATAATTTCTTTTTTATACTGTTAATTCTTTTAATGGTTGCAATTTGCTACAATGACATATTTGCACTTATTACAAAGAAATTTTAGCCTTGTAAAGATGATAAACAATTAAACTTAAAATTTAATCGGTTACCGTAAAGGATAATTCTTAATAGTACCATGGCGCATTTAAAAACCTTTTAAAATACATTAGATTAATAATGTATGTTAAGAGGTCAGAATATGCTCACAGATAAAAAATATAATAAAGATACGCAGTATTACTGCTCAGAATTTAAAAATATTTCAAAAGAACTTCTCCCTTGGCTTGAAAATCTGGCATGGGAGTGCAGATGTAAAATTGACAAAAAAGAATGGAAAAGTAAGTATAATAATTATGTTATATATGATTACGAGCCTTTTTGCTCTGATGGTTTTGAAATTAATTTGACACTATCTTCAAGACAAAATGAATATTTGAATTTTGTAAGATATTTATATGAAGAAAAACTGCAAAAAATCGGTTATTTAAAAGCTTGTCTAACTTTATAATTTCTTATAATTATTTTGCACTCATGGCTTTTATAATAGCGTCCGTTACTTTTTTAACCTGAATAACTTCAAGACCGATTTTTTTAATTTTTTCAAAATTTTTGTCTGAAACGGGAGGTATGATAGCTTTTTTAAAACCAAGTTTAGCTGCTTCTTTTAATCTTCGCTCAATATTATCAACATAGCGAATTTCGCCCAATAAACCGACTTCACCTATGACTATTGTCATAGGGGATATCGGGATATCCCTTGCGGAGCTTATAATGGAAAGACATAGAGCCAAGTCATAGCTGGGTTCAATTATATCAAGACCGCCGACAACATTAACATAAACATCCTGCTTTGATAAATTCAACCCGACTTTCTTTTCTATTACCGCTATAACCTGCAAAAGTCTGTTGTATTCAAGCCCTACCGCAACACGCCTTGGGTTTGTGTAGCCTGTTGCGCCTACGAGCGCTTGAATTTCATGCAGAAATATTCTGCTTCCTTCTAAGGTAGCTACAACAGAAGCGCCTGTTGCGTTTTCCGTGCTTTCAATTAACATTTGAGAAGGAGATGCTACTTCCATAAGCCCGTCATCTTCCATCTTAAAAACACCGACTTCAGATATTGTTCCAAAGCGGTTTTTGATACATCTTAAAATTCTAAATTGCTTATATTTATCCCCTTCAAAATTGATAACCGTATCGACCATGTGCTCTAAAACCTTGGGGCCTGCGATATTACCTTCTTTTGTAACGTGTCCTATTATAATTGTTGTAATATTTTTTTGCTTAGCTACTCTCATAAGCGCATTTGTACATTCTCGAATTTGAGAAACGCTTCCTGATGATGAAGCAATATTTGCGCAAAAAACGCTTTGAATACTGTCAACTATTAAAAAATCTGGTTTTAATTCATCAATTTTATTAACAACTTCATCAATACAAGTTTCATTTGTTAAATAAAGGTTATCGGGTTCAACTCCAAGCCTTTGCGCTCTTAATTTAACCTGCATGGGGCTTTCTTCAGCGCAGATATATAACACTTTTAATTTTTCGCCGTTAAATTCAATTTCACAAATATTTTTTGTTGTTTGAAGTACAAGAGTTGATTTACCAATCCCCGGGTCCCCCGCAAGCAAAAGCAATGACCCTTGAACAAAACCGCCCCCTAAGACTCTATCCAGTTCACCTATACCGCTTTTAAACCTTGTTTTTTCATCAAGCTTGATATCTTTAATTTTATAAGTTTTGCAATCGGATAAAATTGTATTTGATAATTTAGCATTATCAGGTTTTTTAACAACATTTGTAATTTCTTCAACAAACGTTCCAAATTGATTACACTCGGGGCACCTGCCAAGATATGAAACAGTTTCATATCCGCAAGATTGACAGACCCATTTTGATTTTACTTTTGCCATGGAAAAATTATAACATAAAATTAACAACCCTAAACAAATATAACAACGGCTCTAAACAACTTTTGTTTTTAATTTAATTGTTTATATATTTAAAATTAATCTTGTCTGTAATAAAATAATCTTATGCTTTTAGTAATAGATATTGGTAATACTAATACTTCAATAGGTATTTTTGAAAAAGATAATTTAGTTAACACTTTTTCCATTTCATCAGACATTAAAAAAACGCAGGATGAATACGGAATATTCCTGCTTGCAATTTTAAATCATAATAATATGGTATCAAAAATTAAAGGTGCGATTGTTTCTTCGGTTGTGCCGCAACTTTGTGAAGTTTTTAAGGGTGCGGTATTAAAATATCTCAATATTGAAGCAATAAGCCTCTCGCATAAATCAAAAATGCCAATTAAACTGACTCTTGAAAATAATAAAGAAATCGGAGCAGACAGAATTGCTAACGCAACCGCTGCCGCAATTAAATATAAACTACCTTGTATTGTTATAGATTTTGGAACAGCAACAACATTTGATATTGTTGACAAAAACGCTAATTTTATAGGAGGCATTATTGCCCCGGGACTTAAAATTCAGGCAAATTCTCTGTCGCAATTTACTTCAAAACTTCCAAAACTCAAAATTGAAGCTCCAAAAAATGCCATAGGTAAAAATACAATCTGCGCAATGTTATCGGGTATTGTTTTAGGACATCAATGTATGATTGAGGGAATGATAAAAAAATGCGAAAAAGAATTAAATTCTAAAGCAACTGTTGTTGCTACGGGCGGTTTTTCACCGATTTTATTTGAAAATAGCGAAAATATATTAAATTATATTGATAAAGACTTAACCCTGTTTGGTTTAAAAGAATTGTATTATATGAATAAGGATTAAAAAAATGCAAACTATGGAAAAATTAGCTCTTAAAATTAAAAAATTACCCAACTTTGTTTCAATCCCGCAATATAAGACACAAGGCGCTTCTGCCATGGATTTAGTTGCAGCAATTGATGAAGATATTATAATCCCATCAGGCGAAATAAGAATGATACCGACGGGAATTGCAATTGAGCTACCTCATAATACAGAAGCACAGGTTCGCTCCCGCTCGGGTCTTGCAATTAAAAAAGGAATAGCCGTTGTTAACGGTATAGGTACAATTGATGAAGATTATAGAGGCGAAATTTGCGTGGGCTTAATTAATCATTCCAAGGTTGATTTTACAATTCAAAGAGGAGATAGAATTGCTCAAATGGCGATAATGGAAGTCCTAAAACCTGATATCATAGTTTGTGATGAGCTCTCCGACACTCAAAGAGCGGATGGCGGTTTTGGCTCAACAGGTGTAAAGTAATAATTTTTGTGGAATTAAGAAACTGATGTATGGATTTAACTTTCAATTAGATGATTTTCAGCTTGAAGCAATTAAACACATTCAAGAAGGTAAAAGTGTTGTAGTCTGTGCGCCAACGGGTGCGGGTAAAACTTGTATAGCGCAAAGTGCTATTCATCTGGCAATTGAAAACAATGAAAGAATATTCTATACAACACCTCTTAAAGCTCTATCCAATCAAAAGTATAATGATTTTTCAAAACTCTACGGTGAAAATTATGTCGGTCTTTTAACGGGTGATACAACAATAAATAGAGACGCTCAAATTGTCATAATGACAACGGAAGTATTTAGAAATATGCTCTATGGTACAACGTTTGGAGATGTCAAAGACAACCTGAAAAACGTTAAATATGTTGTACTTGATGAAGTTCATTATATGAACGATGAATCAAGAGGAACGGTTTGGGAAGAAAGTATTATCTATTGTCCTACAAATATTCAGCTTATTGCGCTATCTGCAACCGTAAAAAATTCAAGACAGCTAACGGATTGGATTAATACGGTTCATTCTAAAACAGAGCTTGTTTATACGGATTTTCGTCCCGTTCCTTTAAGATTCTTCTATTATGACTCTTCTAAACCCGATACAATCCTCCCGCTTTTAACTCCACAGGGTGAATTGAATAAAAAAATTAAACCCGAGAGCAAATATAAATATTTTAACAAAAGAGAAAAAATTAAAGACCCGACAACAAGTATTATTCGGGTTTTAAATGAAAAAAACATGCTTCCTGCAATTTATTTTACTTTTTCAAGAAAAAAATGTGACGATAATGCAAGGAAGTGTTTAAAGCTTGAACTTTTATCAAAAGATGAAATTCAAAAAGTCAGCTCAATTGTTGAAGATTATCTTAAAGAAAATCCCTATCTTGAAAATAATCCTCAGCTTGATTTAATTAAATCGGGAATTGCTTCTCACCACGCCGGACTGCTTCCAGGGTGGAAAGCGTTAGTTGAAAAATTATTCCAACAAGGGTTAATTAAAGTTGTTTTTGCAACAGAAACGCTTGCAGCAGGAATTAACATGCCCGCAAGAACTACAATTATAAGCGCTATATCAAAAAGAACGGATACGGGTCATAGAACACTAAGCGCCAATGAATTCTTGCAAATGTCAGGCAGAGCAGGCAGAAGAGGTATGGATGAAATCGGCTACGTTGTAGTTATCGGAACACCTTTTCAAACGCCCGAGGAAGTTGCAACTTTAGCAAAATCTGAAGCAAATCCTTTAGAAAGTAAGTTTTCTCCAAGCTATTCCATGGTTTTAAATTTGCTTCAAAGATTTTCCGTTGAAGAAGCAAAAGAATTAATATTTAAAACGTTTGGCTATTTTTCTTCAACAGATAGATTGACTCCCTTGTTGGAAAAAAGAAAAAAAAGGCTTGAAGATATAGATAACGCTTGCGATTTTACCTGCAAGTGGAATTTATCCAATCAGGATTTTGAAGAATTTAATAAAGTTAAAAATCAATATGTTCAAACAAGGACTCTTTATAAAACCCTTAAACGTCAGGCAAAAGGTAAATATAAAGACCCTAATCAAGCGCCTGAAGTAGCTGAATTTCATAAAAAATCAAAGGAATTACAAAAAAAGTTTGAACGCTACGGCTGTAATACTTGTAAAATCTATAAAAAACATAAAAAATCCCTTGAACTTATTGAAAGATACAAAAAAGATTTAAAAAGTCTGGATAAAGAAATTGATTTTCAAAAAGATATCTATTGGCAAAAGTTCTTATCTCATAAAACAATACTTGAGCTTGAAGGCAACCTGGAAGATAATTACCCGACAGATAAAGGTAAAATTACAATGGCTCTAAGGTGCGAAAATGAGCTGTATTTATCGGAAGTAATTTTATCGGGACTTTTGGATGATTTATCCGTTGTTGAACTTGCTTCTGTTGTTTGCGCTCTTGTTAGCGAAGATGTAAGAAAAAATGACGAGGAAATGGCAAAACCCTGTTCAAAGGAAGTAAGAAAAATCTTAAATCGAATTAAAGATATAAGAAGAAAAATATTTTTGCTTGAGCGTGATAATAATATTGAAAACCCGATGTATATAAATCCGCATTTTTGTTGGTTTATAGAATACTGGATAGGCGCAAATTTAAACCCTGACAATAATTCTATGGTAACTTGGGAAGAAATGTTCTCGGATAGTGAAATTTCTCAAGGGGATGTTGTTAGAACATTCAAAAGGACAATTGATGTTTTAAGGCAATTGACAATAATAGATGGGATATCGGATAAATTAAAACAGAGCGCAAAAGAGGCAATTAAGCTGATTAATGTTGAACCTGTCAGCGCTGATTAACTTATTTATTTAAAAATATCCAAAAAACTTTTCTTTCTGTAATTTGTTATTGTGTCATAAGTTAGCTCGGTATTTTTATCAAATACCCTATAAGCACACAAAAACGCATTAGCCGTATCAATTGAAGTAAAACTTGGAATACAGTACATCTGCGCAATTGTTCTTATTTTAAAACCTGCGTTTTGAGAGTTTTTGCCCGTCGTGGGGGTATTTATAATAAAGCTTAAACGTCCGTCTTTCATACGTTTTTGAAGCTTATCAATCATAAATTTTTCAATCATTTTAGACGGTATTCCGTTTTTTTCAAGGAATTTATGCGTCCCCCAAGTTGCCATAATGAAAAAGCCTTGTCTAAAAAGCCTTCTTAGCATTGGAAGTGCGGGTTTTTTACAGTGGTCATTCAAAGATACCAAAACCCTCTGTTTAGATTTTGAAAATTTATGCCCGCCCGCCAAAAATGCTTTATATAAAGCTCTTTTATACGTTGTATCAACACCTAAAACTTCACCCGTTGATTTCATCTCGGGAGCTAGGGCAGGGTCAATTCTGTTTAATTTTTGCCAAGAGAACACGGGCATTTTAACAGAAACAAGGTTTGTTTTTCGATATAAACCGACACCAAAACCCGCTCTTCTGATTGACTTACCCAAAATAGCATCAACTGCTATTTTTGTCATCGGAATACCCGTTACTTTGCTCATAATCGGAACGGTTCTTGAGGCTCTCGGGTTAACTTCTATTACATAAACCTTATCATCTTTAATTATAAATTGAATATTCATTAAGCCTTTAATATTAAGCTTTTGAGCAATTCTTGTCGCATAGTTAACAAGTATTCTCTCATTCTTTTTAGAGATATTTTGACTCGGATAAATACTCATAGAATCACCCGAATGCACACCCGCACGCTCGATATGTTCGCAAATACCCGGGATTAATATATCCCTTCCGTCGCTTATTGCGTCAAGCTCTACTTCCATACCTTCGATGTACTGGTCTATTAAAACAGGATGTTCATTTGAAAACTTCAAAGCTTCCGTTATATAAGTTAAAAGCTCTTCATCATTATAAACAACCTGCATTCCTCTGCCGCCTATAACATAACTCGGGCGAACCAATACGGGATAATTAAGCTCTTTAACAGCACTTAGAGCAGCTGTTGCAGAAGTAACAGCACATCCTTTCGGTTGAGGTATTCTCAATTCTTTCAATAATTTTTCAAATATTTTTCTATCTTCCGTTGCATTAATGCTTTTTATGCTTGTACCAAGGATTTTAATTCCTTCCTTATCAAGCTTTTCAGCGAGATTTATTGCCGTTTGTCCTCCAAATTGAACCAAAACCCCTTTAGGATTTTCTTTTTTTACAATATTCATTATGTATTCGATATTCATAGGTTCAAAATATAACCTTGTTGCAATATCAAAATCCGTCGATAGCGTTTCGGGGTTAGAGTTAACCATAACAGCTTCCCATCCTTGACTTATAAGCTGTCTTGCCGCATGAACCGAACAATAGTCAAATTCAATTCCCTGTCCTATTCTAATTGGACCTGAACCCAAAACAAGAATAGTACCTCTGGAATTTTTATATTCTTCTTCCAGAGATTTTTTATATTCTTCAACTTCATCAAATTCATTATAAGTAGAGTAAAAATAAGGTGTTGTTGCTTCAAATTCGGCTGCACATGTATCAACAATTCTAAAAGAAGCTTCAACTTCAAACGCTGCAAGAGTTTCCTCCGTGGCACCCGTTAAGAGCATGATTTCACTATCCAAAAAACCAAACTGTTTTGCTTTTATATAGAGTTCTCTTGTCAATTCTTCGCAAGAGAGTGTTTTTTCCATATCAACAATTTCTTTTATTTTTGCAATAAACCATTTGTCAATTTTTGTAATCGTACACAGAGTATTAATTTCATTGTTATTATAAAGAGCTTGAGCAAGTCTGAATATTCTTCTGTCGTCTTGAATTGATAATTCACAAAGTAAATCATCATTGGATAATTGTTCAAAACCACGGTGCAAAAGCCCCGTGTATCGCTCTTCAAGAGAAGCAACCGCTTTTTTAAACGAAGAATTAAACGTTCTTCCGATTGCCATAATCTCGCCCGTTGCTTTCATTTTTGTTCCAAGGATTCTGTCGCCGCTTGAAAATTTATCAAAAGGCCATTTTGGAATTTTTGTAACAATATAATCAAGAGCAGGCTCAAACGCTGCGGTTTTATTTGTTATAGGATTTTTAATTTCGTAAAGATTATAGCCTACGGCAATTTTTGTTGATATTTTAGCTATCGGATATCCTGTCGCTTTCGAAGCCAAAGCGGACGAGCGAGAAACCCTCGGATTAACTTCAATTACGTAATATTGATTTGACGTTGTATCAAGTGCAAATTGAACATTGCACCCGCCTTCAATTTTAAGCGCACGTGCAATTTTAATTGCGCTTGAGCGAAGCATTTGATATTCATTGTTTGTTAAAGTCTGGCTTGGTGCAACAACAAAACTGTCGCCCGTATGAATACCAATCGGGTCAATATTTTCCATATTACAAATTATTATACAGGTGTCGTTTGCGTCTCTTATTACTTCGTATTCAATTTCTTTAAAACCTGCAATCGATTTTTCAACAAGAACTTGATTAATAGGAGATTGCATAAGTCCGGAATGGACAATTTCTTCATATTCTTTGCCGTTTCTTGCTATTCCGCCTCCTGAACCGCCTAAAGTAAAAGCGGGTCTTATGATTATAGGAAAGCCGATTTTTTCATAAAATTGATAAGCTTCTTCGTAACTTGATACAATTGCGCTATCGGGGATAGGCTCGTTAATTTCATTCATTAAATTTTTAAAAAGTTCTCTATCTTCCGCTTTTTTGATAGATTCAATATTTGTTCCCAACAGTCTTACTTTATACTCGTTTAAAATTCCGCTGTCATAAAGTTCACATGCCAGATTTAACCCCGTTTGCCCTCCGAGTGTTGCAATTAAACCCTGCGGACGCTCTTTTATTATAATTTCGCTCAAACAATCAAGCGTTAAAGGCTCGATATATACTTTATCGGCTATTCCTTCATCCGTCATAATCGTTGCAGGATTTGAATTAACAAGGACAATCTCAATTCCTTCTTCTCTTAGTGCTCTGCAAGCTTGAGTACCCGCATAGTCAAATTCTGCCGCTTGTCCTATAACAATAGGACCTGAGCCTATAACAAGAACTTTTTTAAGAGACTTATCTTTCATTTTTTACCTCGTTAATTCTAATAATATCCCTGCGAGCTATATTTATCCATTCGTCAAAAATTATTTCCGCATCTTTTGGTCCCGGGTTTGCTTCAGGATGAAATTGAACGGCATAAACTCTCTGACCCGAGATTTCAAACCCTTCAAGCGTTCTGTCGTTAAGATTTATATAAGTCGGGCGCATTATGGCGGTAATTGAATTAATATCAACCGCATAACCGTGGTTTTGGCTTGTCATAATAACTTTTTGATTTTCCAAATTAAACACGGGATGATTTGCGCCCCTGTGCCCGTATTTAAGCTTATATGTCGAAGCACCCGCTGCAAGAGCCAAAAGTTGATATCCTAAACAAATACCAAATATTGGCAGATTTCCCATTAACTCTTTTATTTGTGCTATTTGAAAAGTATAATTAGCAGGGTCTCCTGGGCCGTTTGATAAAAAGAGTGCGTCAAAATTTCCTTCCAAAATCTCTTGAGCGCTTACGGTTGCGGGGAAAACGGTAAGCTTACAGCCCCTTTTTGCAAGCGAGTTTAATATTCCTTTTTTTGCTCCGTAGTCAATAAAAGCCATATTAATTTTACCGTCATTATTAAACTCATATTTTTGCTTGGGGCTAACATCAAGAATAATATCTTTTTTTGTATAAAAATTGTTTAATTTTTCAAGTTTTTCATTGATTTGAAAAACATCCAAATCCGAGCTTGTAATATAAGCCGCCATTGTACCGTATTCTCTAATTTTCTTAACAAGGCTTCTTGTATCAATATTATCAAGAGCCACTATATTTTTTGATTTTAAATATTGCGTGAGTGTATCTCTGGATTGATAATGGCTTTCAACTTGCGATACATTTTTTACAACAAAACCTAAAAGAGCAGGCTTATCTGATTCAAAATCGGTATTGTTAATTCCATAATTTCCAATTTCAGGGTATGTCATAACAATTATCTGCCCTGCATAAGAAGGGTCTGTTAAAATTTCCTGATAGCCGACTATTGAGGTATTAAAAACAATTTCCCCTTCATAAGCTCCGATTGCGCCAAAAGAATTACCTTTTATAATACTCCCATCCTGTAATAATAATGTTGCCACTATATCACCTCTTGAACTTCTTTTTCAATTTCTTCATAAATCTTTTTAATTGCTTCAACTACATCAGGCGCCTTTGTAACGGCTCTACCCAGTACTATAAAATCAGCCCCGTTTTTTATGGCATTAGAAGGCGTATTAATTCTTTTTTGGTCGTCAACATTTGCCCATAGGGGTCTTATTCCGGGGGTTAAAACCAAAAAATCATCCCCCAGTTCTTTTTTAATTAGCCTAATTTCATTTGCCGAAGCAACAACACCATCCAACCCCGCTGATTTAGCGTTTTTTGCCAAGTCAAGCACAAACTCTTGAAGTGTTTTTTTATTTGAAAGCTCGTCTTTTAAAGTTTGCTCATCAATACTTGTTAAAACGCTAACACCAAGAATTAAAGGTTTTTTTGTATTAAAATCTTTGCTTGCTTTATTCGCCCCTTCTCTTGCGCTTTTCATCATCTTAATTCCGCCCGTGGTATGGACATTAAAAAAAGTTGCGCCGTTTTTTATGATGTTGTATGAAGCACGCTCAACCGTATTTGGAATATCATGCAATTTAACATCCAAAAAAAAGTCGGAATTTTTTTCTTTAATATAATTAATAATTTCTAATCCGCAGCCGCAAAAAAGCTCTAAACCGACTTTAAAAACTCCGACATAAGGACTTAATTTATCCACAAGAGTTTTTGCTTTTTCAATTGTTTCAACATCAAGCGCTAAAACCAGCTTCTGTCTGATTTTTTCATTAATCATACTATTATTTTTCCTTTTAGCTCCATATTTTCAAAGGGTGTAATTTTGCATTTAGATTGCATTTTATCCCCCTTAACAACCCAAGTTGCATTTAAATTTACCCTTGTTTTTAAATTATTTTCAATTCTTAAAATTTTCCTTGGGTTATATGCCATTTTCTCAAGGGTTTTATCAAGCCCTAAAAGCGAATAGCTTAAGCTGAACGCCGTTTCTAAACCAATAACCCCGTTTAGCGCTTCATTATATGGTTTTAATTTTTCTTCAAGGCTGTGAGGTGCATGGTCTGTTGCTATAACATCAATTGTATCATCCAAAAGAGCGTTTATTATTGCTTCTTTATCTTCTTTTTTACCTAAAGGCGGGTTCATTTTAAATTTTCCCGTATTATCGCCGATATTTACCACATCCTCTTTTGTAAAAGTAAAATAATGCGGCGCAGTTTCAGCGCTTACCCCAAGCCCTTTTGATTTTGCTTTTTTAATAAGCTCTATACTTTCTTTTTTTGAAACATGGCAAAAATGAAGCCTCGGCTCAAACCCTTTGTTTTTAGCCAATTCAAAAAGCTCAATCTGCCAAGAAATTTCAGAAGCTTCATCTTCACAGTGCGATAAAATTAAATAACCGCTCTTTAGTGCCTTTAAAAAAACCTCTTTATCCAACAAAGGTAAACCGTCATTTGAAAAACCAACAGCGCCGCTTTGCGTAAGTTCATCAAAATTAACAAGCTCTAAACTATCAAGATTTTTTGTAATAGCAGCAATTGGGTAAATATTAAAATTTAGCTCTTTTGCTTTATTTAGAATATATTTAATTATTGAAGGATTATCGCAAACGGGCTTTGTATTAGGCATTGTACAAACACCTTTAAAACCACCACAAATAGCGGATTTTACCCCTGTTTCAATGGTTTCTTTATAGGTAAACCCCGGTTCTCTAAAATGCACATGCATATCTATTAAAGAAGGTATTTCAACTGTTTGATTTTCCATTTTTCCTTTTATAATCCTTGCGAAGCAAGCACCAAATCAAGAATAGCCATTCTGACATAAACCCCGTTTTTAGCTTGATTTAGTATTGTTCTTGCGTTTTGAAGCTCTAAAACATCGCTTCTGATTTCAATATCTCGATTAACAGGCCCCGGGTGCATTAAAAACGCAGCATAGGGCAGGTTTTCTTTTGTAATTTGAAAATTATTTATATAATAATCAAAATCAATATATTCTTGTATTCTTTCTCTTTGTATTCTAAGAGCCATAATTATATCACTGCCTTCAAAGGCTTCAGGGAGGGATGTATAATACTTAACCCCTTCAATATGCGCCCCTTGAAAGTTTTCAGGGGCTAAAACACGCAAATTCATTCCGAATTTTTTCAACAGCACTATATTTGACTTTGCAACACGTGAATGTGCAACATCCCCTACAAAAGTTATTGTTTTTTGATTTAAGTCAAGAAAATGTTTTTTAATTGTATAAAAATCAAGTAATGCCTGTGTAGGATGAGCCGTAGCGCCACTTCCCGCATTTATAAAAGAAATTTCCTGATAAAATCTTCTATTTGCAAGATTATTTACCAATAAATCGTCAGAATGTCTTAATATTACGGCATTCATACCAATTGCAGTTAAATTATTTATTGTGTCAAATATATCTTCTCCTTTGTTTAAAGAAGAAGTATTTGCGCAAAAATCATACATATTTGCATGGATTTTATTTGCCGCCATTTCAAAAGACATTTTTGTTCTTGTTGAATTTTCAAAAAACATTGTAGCAACATGTGCGTTAATGTGATTTGACTTTCTTATACCTTTTTCAAATTCACACGCACGGTTGTAAATTTGTATAATGTCATCTGTTGTCAAGCTTTCAATATTAATCAAATGTTTCATTTTTCTAACCTTATTTTCTGCTTCCGGGTTTAATTAACTCAATGCCTTGCTTGCACAAGGGACAATCTTTAGCTTCATAAGTTATTGGCGATGAAGTTAAAAGTGAATATATTTCAAATTTGTCTTTAAGTTTTCCCTGAGTTCTGTCTACTATACAACCCACGGCTGCAATTTCGCAATTATATTCTTTGATGGCTTCAATTGTTTCAAAAATCGTTTTTGCGGTTGTTATAACATCTTCAATTATTACGACTTTTTCGCCTTTTTTGAGCGAATAGCCCCGTCTTAGCTGCATTATGTTATCTTTTCTTTCCACAAAAAGATTTCTTTTTTTTGTTTGTTTTGCAACTTCGTACCCAAATATTATAGCACCGATAGCAGGAGCAACAATAGTATCAAACTTAATATTTTGTAACTTTTTAGCAAGCTCTTTGGCTAAGGTTTCGACTACATCAGGATATTGGTACAATTTTGCACATTGAAAATATGTATCGGAATGAAGCCCTGAAGTAAGGCAAAAATGACCGCTTAAAAGCCCGTCCGCTTTTGTTAACAATTCTTTAACATCAATTTTTTCAGTCATTTTTGATTGCTCCTTTTAACTTTTCTAAGTCCTCAAAATTATTTTTTACCATAAAATCATTTAATTTAACAGCTAAATCATAACAAATTGTCGGATTTGTAAAGTTTGATGTACCAACCTGAAAAGCGTCCGCACCACAGAAGAAAAATTCAAATAAATCATTTAATGTACTTATTCCGCCCATGGCAATTATGGGAATTTTTACCGCTTCTTTAATTTGTTTTATCATATAAAGCGCAACGGGTTTCACACAAGAACCCGAAAGCCCGCCTTGAGTGGTTTTTTTAACAAACTTATCATTTATATATTCAATTTTAACCCCGAGCGCTCTTATTGTATTAATTGCGCTGATACAATCCGCACCCGCTTCTTGGGCAGCAATTGCAAGGGATTTAATTATGCTTGTATTGGGTGAAAGTTTAACAATCAAAAAACCTTTATAATTTTTTCTGATTTTTAGAGTAATTTCATAAAGGCTATCCGGGTTTAAACCAAACTCCAAACATCCCTTATTAACGTTAGGACAAGAAACATTTACTTCAAGCGCTTTAATATTATTCTCGTTTGCTTTTTGTGCAAGCTTTTCATAGTCATCAGGGGTTGAGCCTGCAATATTCAAAAGAAAATCTATATTTTTTTCTTTCAAAATCGGCAGTTTTTCCCTTAAAAAGCTTTCTATTCCGATATTTTCAAGACCTATGCGATTAATTAAACCGCCCTTAACTTCAAAAAGCCGCTCTCCAGCGTTACCCGCTCTTTTTTCAAGGGTTATTCCTTTTGTTGAAATTGCACCAAAACAATTTAAATCGATAAAATTTTCATATTCGTCACAATAGCCGTATGTTCCGCTTGCGGCAATTATCGGGGATTTTAGAGTAAGGCTGTTATTTGTTTTTGGATTTCTTAAAATTGTTTTAAGTCTTTTTAATTCCATAAAACCTCGCTTCCTGAAAATACGGGCCCGTCTTTACAAACTGAAGCGTTAATTTTTTCGTTATTTTTCAAAAGATTTATAACGCACCCTCTGCAAACTCCGATTGAGCAAGCCATTACTTTTTCAAGGGAAATTTCCGTTTCAATATTCATTTTATTTGTAATTTCACAAAGTTTTTGAAGAACGATATTAGGGCCGCAAGAATATATCTTCTCGATTTTTCTTTCTTTTATTATATTTTCAATATTATCTAAAACGCTTCCGCCAATTTTTGTTTCATCACTTCCTTTAATTATTTCATCATCAGCCCTAAAACCTGATATCAAATAATTTTTAATATTTTTCTTATTCATTTCTTCTTTTAAAAAAAGCATTGGCGCAATTCCAATCCCTGCACCGATAAGCAGCGAATTTTTATTTTCAATGTTAAAACCTCTACCCATAGGAGCAAGAAAATCAACTTCATCATTGGCTTTAAGGGTTTTAAAGTAGCCCGTTGCTTCGCCTTTAACTTTATATAGAATTTTTATGATATTATTATCAAAACCGGCAATGCTAAAAGGACGTCTTAGCGTTTTAAAGGGGCAGAGCATTGATACAAATTGCCCCGCAGAAGCACTTTCAAGGTCTGATTTAATTAACATCTTACAACAGTCTTTTGCAATTAAATCATTTGATATAACCTTGCCTTTATATTCTTTGTAATCTTTTTTATTGTAATCTTTCATCAATTCCTCATACTATAAAAAAAGAAAGCCAAAAAGAGCTTTCTTTATTTTTTATCTTGTTTTTTTATTTTTAAATACTCTCATCCGACCTACCTTTGATAATTATAAAACAAAAAAAATATAAATTAAAATACTTTGTTAAAAATATTTTAAACCAAACTTTAATGTGTTTAAATTTGTTAAATTTGCTCTATTTCCAACTGAACTTTTCGGGAACGGGGTCATAGCCTCCTTTATGATAAGGATGACATTTTGAAATTCTTTTAATTCCAAGCCAAACTCCTTTAATAACTCCGAAGCGCTCTATCGCCTGATATGTATAAAGCGAGCAGGTAGGCTCAAACCTGCAAACGCTCGGAGTAAACTTTGAAAAAAATCTGTATATTGAAATGAGTTTTAAAAAAATAATTTTAAATATATTCATTCCCTATCTCACCTTAAAAGTATTATATATCAAAAGCCGCAATAAAACATTATGAATAAACATAAGGAGGCCCGTTTTTAATTTCTATCAAAATATTTTCCGCCAGTTCTTTTAATTCTTCTTTAGATTTACCCTTCTCGAGCTGAACAATAAAGTTATCAATCATTGGGTTAATTGCGCTCATTTTCTTGGATTTAAAGTTTCTAACTTCAATATCAACAAGTTCTTTTCTTAGCTCAAGCTCGTTTTTAGTGTTTTCTTTATGCACCATAACCTCTTTAACTGCGTCTGCTGCCGATTTTACAAGATAACCCGTTGCGCTTATCGTACTAAAAGTTAAGAAAAGATATTTGTTGAATTTGCTCTCGGGATTTAATATCCAGTTATATAAATGTCCTCTGTCTTCATTGATATAACAGTAATATTGAATTTTTTCGCTTATACCGCCTAATGCCTCGGGTGCTTGAGCATAAATTTGAGAATTTCTGATTTCCTTTATTGCGCTTTGAACTTCATCATCGCTTATACCTTTTATTTTTCTTAAATAGGTATCCATTGTCGTTTCTTTGGCATTAATACTTTTTAAGATATTTACCGTTTCTTTTATGGCTTTTTCTTTAGATGTATTTTCACCCGCCTTAATCAAGCTTGCTTTGATAATTTTATCTTCATATCTTTCTTTAAAGGTATCAAGATTTTTAAGGGTTTTATGATAATTTTTAATTAATGCGTATGATAAAGCGACCGTTGCTCCAACCATTCCTAATGCCATCAAAATATATAAAGGCTTTTTATTTTTATCTTCTTTTTGGTTTTCTTTGGCTTTTTTTTCTTGGTTAGCCTCTTGTTTTTGTTCTCCTTTAAAATTTAAAAATTTCTTAAAAGCCGTGTTTGAAAATTTGTCACTCAAAGTCTTTTTAAAATAATCCGTTGTATCTTTTAAAAGAGTGTTAACCGTATCCAATTTTCCTCTAAAAGCGTCTGTTTCAACCTCAATAAGACTTTGTTGATAATCTCTTTCAATATCATAAGTTTGCTTTTTTATCCAAACTTCCTTAAAGGCGTCTGTTGCGTTTTTTGCAGCCAGAGTTATTCCGCTCATCAAGGCAACACCAACCAATCCCAAAACATTTTTTGTATTCGGATCTCTAAGCGCTCTATACATTGCAAAATGCGGTTCTTCCATGATATTTATATTTCTTGCTAAATCATCGGGTCTTATAAGAATTTCATCTTTTGCCATTGAAGCCGAATATTTTTTTGCACAAATGCTTATTGCGCCGACCGCTCCAATTATGGAAAGTGTGCCTATAACAACAGGTTTTAGAATATTTTTATAATTTAGCTCTTCTTTGGTTTCTTTTTCTTCTTTTTTTGTTTTAACTTCATCAGGTATTAAAAGGCTTTGAGAAATCCTGTCAAAATCATCAAGACTGCCAATCTCACGATTTTTAATGTAGTTATTTAAAAGAACACCTTTAAGGGTTTCATTATTTTGATTTTTGTTTTCGCCCGATTTAATTACGGGAGATTTTTGTTGGGGTTGTTTTCTTTTTATATCAAGCGGTGATATGCTCATTTTTTTCCTTTAATTCTCTTTTTCTTCTTCAGCTTCTTTTTGCGATTTATCTTTTATTTTAAATATTCCTTTTAAAACTTTTTTCAGCTCTTTTGATTTAATTTTTTTCTTCTCTTCTTTTTCTTCTTCATCCTCTTCGCCTTGCGCAAAGAATGAAAGCAGGGTTTTCATTGCTTTTTTAACATTCTTTGTAAATGTTTCATTTATAAAGTTTTTAGCTTCTCCAAGTACGGCTGCTAATTTTTCACTTACTGAATTTACAAATTGATTTACATTTATAAAAAACCCCTGAATATTATTTATGAGCACGGGAAGTTTTGCAACTAAATTCATAATTGGTTGAATTATATTTTTAACAACAAATTTTATAGGGGCTTTTATTACTTGCGGTAAATTTTCAACGTTTTTCATAACGTTTTCAATATTTTTTTGAATTTTATCAAGTCCTTGTGTTATGCGATTTTCTAAAGACCTGACTTGCAGGTTTTCAAGTCTTTCAAGCTTAGCTTCAATTTTAGCATTCTGCGCAGCCTGAATTTTAATCCATGCCGCCATACACTCATTATAAGTCATCTCACCAGGCTTGCGGGGGGTGTTTCTGTCGGTTTTCCCGCCGCCACCCATACCGTTACAGATAGGACAAGCGCCAATAGGATATCCGTGCGGACATTTATTATTATTTTGAGTTCCTTGAATGAATGGTGCCGTCAAATTGCTTCCTCGTAATTTTCCGGGTCGCAATAGCACAATAAGAAGTTCAAAACGTCTTTGGAAATTCGCAAAATAACGTTTTCAGTATTCCGACTATACGGCTGCGACCCAGTCAGGGAATTTCACCCTTATTTCCTGTTTATGTTTATTTCTGTTTACGTTTATTATATTAGCATAAACAATAAAATTTGATAACAAATTTTCAAATGCTTATTGTTTTTTAGTATTATAGCCTTTACCTTTAGCGGCAGAGGCTATAGACAAATTTTAATTATATTAATTTTATTTTTTACTTTTTTCTTATAAAGTCTAAAACTGCATTGATAAATGTTAAAGGATGTACGGGACATCCGGGGATGTATAAATCAACTTTATATTTTTGCAAAAATTCACGATTTATCTCGCTTGCTTCTTGATATACGCCGCCCGATATTGCGCAAGCTCCGCAAAGTATTACTATTCTTGGCTCAGGGGTTGATTTATAGCAATCTTCCAAAGCATAAGCCATATTTTTTGTAATCGGACCCGTTACAACAATTCCATCAGCATGACGAGGTGAAGCTACAAAATCTATTCCAAATCTTCCCATGTCAAAATTAGCGTTTGAGCAGGCATTAAGCTCCATCTCACAGCTGTTGCAGCCGCCTGCCGATACTTGTCTGAATTTAATTGAGCGATTATAGATTGAATAAATTTCTTTTCTTACTTCAATTGCTTTTTTATGATAATCTTCAGGGGTTGTTCCATCAAGCACAACAAGCTTTTCAAGTTTATCCGCTCCTAATTTATAATAATTTGAAAAGTGTATTGCGCCGCTGCAGTTGTTTTTGCATATTCTTTCACATGCCCCGCAAAAAGTACATTTTCCAAGGTCAATTTTTAAAGGGTTTGTTGATATAGCGCCAGTCGGGCAAATATTAGCACAAGCATTGCAATTTTTGCATTTTGAATTGTCAAGCTCGGGTAAACCCCTGAATTGGCTTCTCATTGCTGCATTTTTTATATCAGGTATAAATTGATTTTTTTGAGTTAATTTCATTTTCAACGTATCAAACATATTTTATTTTCCTTTGAATTATAAATCAAAACCGCAGTAAGAAAGGTCAAAACCTTTGTTACACAACGGAAAATCTGATACACCGTTGTTTCTTACCGCCATAGCTAAACCAAACCAGTTATTAAAAGACGGGTCTTTAATTTTATAACGAGAAAGCTTGCCTTCTCCATCCGTTGTTGCAATATGAACAACTTCACCTCTCCAACCTTCAACAATGCTCAGCGCAAAGCTGTCCGGAATAAATTTTTTAGGTTCAAGATATAGTGCGTCAGCTCTTCTTTCTTCCATTTTTTTAAGTAATTTTTTAACAAAACGAATAGAATCTTTAACTTCTCTATATCTTATACTAAATCTTGAATAAGCGTCATTTGTTGCTTTAAAAGGCTTCTTTTCAAGGTCTTTATAAAATTCATCACAAAAATCAAATCTTGAATCAAGTTCAATTCCGCAAGAGCGACCTATCATTCCGACCAAATTAAGCTCAAGCGCCGTATCTTTTGATACAACCCCTGTTTTTTCAAGTCTTGACATAACGGTAGAACTCTTTAGCGCTGCTTTGGTCATTTTATTAACGGTATCTTTAACTTGAGAAAGCATTGAGATAATCTTATCAGACATTTTTTCATCTATATCAAAGTTAACCCCGCCAACGGTTATTAAGCCTTTACCAAATCTGCTTCCTGATATTTCAAGCATAGTGTTAATTACAAGAGTTCTTGTAACCGCATAAACTTCTTTACCCATTAAATAGGCAATATCACCCAAAATTGCGCCCATATCGCCTATGTGTATTGCAATTCTTTCCATTTCAAGAGCAATTCTTCTAATCAACTTTGCTTTTGTTGAAATTACGCTCTCGCCAAGGCTTTCCATAACTTGAGAATAAGCCATGTTGTATGCTATTGTGCTATCTCCGCAGATTGATTCTGCCAGTTGGTTTGAAGGTTTTTTAACCATTAAATCTTCAACACCTCTGTGTTGATATCCGAGCATAATTTCTAAGTTATAGACTTTTTCTCCGGAGCACATAAATCTAAAATGCCCCGGCTCAATTACCCCCGCATGAATTGGCCCAACAGCTACTTGGTGAGTTTGTTCACCTTCCATCTTAAAAAATTCATAGCTGTCGAGATTTTTTCTGACAGGTTTAAGCCAAGGATGTCCTTTTGGAAGAATACCGAATTGTTCATAAAATTCACGCTCAAACATGTGATATTGATGATTTTCTTTTGTAATTGAGTCGTATTCTTTTAAATTTTTATCAATTAAAGCAGAGCTTACTAAAATTTCACCTTTTTCATCATCGGCAAGCGCTGTATACAATTTAATCTTATCGCCCCAATCGCTTCCAAAAAAAGCCAGAGGACGAAGATTGCTTATTGCGAGCTGTTCTTTTAAAGAATTAAATTCAACTGTCGGGATATCAGAGATATTTATTCGTTGATTATTTTTAATTGCTATATAGTTCATTTTATTCTCCTTAACCCATTATTGTTGTTCTAATCATAATATCTAAAAACTTAGGAATATAAACCCCTAAAACAAATGCAATTGTAAGTAAAGCCATTTGAGGAATGTACATTGAAGGGGTAATTTTGTTCAAATTAGCCTTGGCTTTTTCAAAACGTTCTTCGTTCTTTTGTCCGAATACCATTTTAATAACAACTTTTGCCATTGCAAAAAGTATTATTGTTAAAAGAATTAAAAACAGAGCACAAAGTATATAGTGTCTTTGAATTAAAAGCGTTTGAACAATGAAAAACTCGCTTAAAAATAAAATGCTTGGAGGAAAAGCGCAAATACCAAGGAAAGAAACTATCCAAAGCCATGATGTCTTTTTATCCAAATCGCCAAGTGCTCTTATTGATTTAATCTTTTTGGTTTTAAACAGTTCTAAAATATTGCCCGATGTCATAAAGAACGAAGCTTTAATTAAAGAATGACCGATTAAATGAAGAACCATTGCAAAATACGCAACTCCACCCAGAGAAGCCGCTATTGCCAAAATTCCCATATTTTCAATTGAAGAATAAGCAAGCATTCTTTTATAGTTTGTTGTTCTGTATAAAAATACGCTTGTTACAAATAACGATAAAAAGCCCATCGTCATAAGCATTGTTCGAGCGCAAAATATGCAATTAGCTAAAAGCATAATTTTATAAATATTTAAAATAACCAAAAAAGCACAGTTTAATAATGTTGCTGATAACAAAGCGCTAATCGGGCTTGGTGCTTGAGAGTGAGCGTCAGGCAACCAGAAGTGAACGGGAGCTAAGCCCATTTTTGTACCTATACCGAAAAGAATGAAAACAAAAGAAACATTCAACCAAAAATGATTGAAATTTGCTGCATTTGCCATCATATCTTCGTAGTTTAGAGAATTTAAGTTGCCCGTTGCAATTGTCAGAAGAATAATTCCCACAAACGCTAAAGCAATCCCGATTGAACAAATAAAAACATATTTCCAAGCCGCTTCAATAGAGTGTTTGGTTTTATTAAAGTAAATTAAATAAGCGGAAGCTAATGTCGTTCCTTCAATAAATATCCAAGCTAAACCCAGGTTATCGGCTAAAATACTTCCTGTCATTGATATTACAAAAATTAAAAGCATTACAAAGTAGTGCATCATTTTTTTGTTATCAAATTCCAAAGCTAAATTTCTTGAATAGCCGATATTGTAAATTGATACAGCCAAAAATACTACTGATAATATAATATAGAAAATTATATTTGAAGAATTAAGGTTAAAATATTGATTATTCAACATTATATCAGGGCGAATAAAATATATTGCACCCAATGAAGCGTGTAAAATTGCATAAAGAAGAGTAAAAATATTATTTAATTTGTTGTTTTTTATAAAAAACGCAAGTATGCAAAAAATTATAGGTATTATAAAAACTAAACTAATCATTGTCGCAGTCCTTTAAATCAGATAAGTGAGTAACTTCCATATCGCCTAATTCAGTGTTAATTTCAGAAACAAACAGTCCTAAGATATAAATTGCAATAAATACATCCAATAAAACACCGATATTAACAAGCATTGGCATTTCTTTTGCAACGGATAGCGATAAAAGAAAAATACCGTTTTCCATTGTTATAAACTCAATAACATTTGATAAAATTTTATGTTTAATTGTAATAAGCCAAAGACTTATAATTATTGTTGAAAGAGCAATACCAAAGCAAATCGGGTTAATCATTGACAGGGAAGGAATATCAACAACGGATATCATAAAACCGCCAAACAGTATTAAACTTGAAATTAAAAGGCAGTAAAAATGAGCGATGTTTGCGTCCGTATCACGATTTGAATGAGTTTTTTTAACAACTTTATTTAAAAATAAAGGAATTAAAATTGCTTTAACAATTAATGTTTCAACCGTTAAGAAAGTTATTGCAACTAAGGGCATGTGAGAAAAACCCATTGCACAAATTAAGAAAAGTAAAATTCCTTGAATCATAACGATTTTAACGTGTGCTATTAATCTACTTGTTGTAGATAAATAAAGCATTGTAAGACCAAAAAGTATTATTAAACCATTTACCATACTACACTCCAAACATTTTAACGGCTGCTAAGGAAGCTACAACAAGAGCAAATGAGCACATAACAAATATAAATTCAAACACATGGCTCATTCTAAATCTTGCTATGCCTGATTCAAGCGTACCTATTATAAGAGCTAAAACAAAAATAATTAAGAGAAATAATGCGCCGGATAAAGCTAAAGACAGGTCATTGGGAATAATAAAATTAGCAATTAAGCCCATTAAAATCACCATCTTTATACCGTTTGCCCAAGTGCAAAGCGCTAAATCAACCCCTGAATTATCAAGTATCATAACTTCGTGTATCATTGTTAATTCCAAGTGCGTTGTAGGGTCGTCAACAGGAACTCTTGAGCATTCGCTCAAAAGCATAACTAATAGTGCTATAACAGCTATAATAGTAATCAAAACCCCGAAACTTCCCCAATTTTGTACTAAATTTGTTATTGAAGAAAAGTTATAATTTCCGCTAAGAGCTATTGTTGAAGCAAGAATAATAAAGAAAGCCGGTTCAATTATTGTTGTAAAACAAGCTTCTCTGCTTGCCCCCATGCCTTCAAAACTGCTTCCCGTATCCATTGCGCCAACAAGAGCAAAGAATTTTCCAAAACCCAAAACATAAGAAAATATTATAAATGCAGCTTCAACATCAACTATACTTACCCCTTTAATCATTGGAGCAAATAGACCCGCACACAGTGTTGTTGTTAAAACAACAATCGGAGCAATGCTAAATATCCATGATGTTGTTGTACTTATAACACGTCTTTTTTTGAATAATCTTAAAAAATCCCACAATGGCTGCATTATGGATACGCCATATCTTCCGCCCCAAAAGGCTTTTGTTTTTTTAATTATCCCGATTACAAAAAACGGAGCAATTAAAAGGATTATAAAATTAACAATTGATATTAATAAATTATTTTCCATTTTTTCTTTTCCACTTCGTTTAATATATTATCCCAACGCTACTACACCCGCTAAGGCAAGAACCAAGAAAATCAAACCATACATAATATAGCTTTGAATATTTCCGTTTTGAATTTTTTCAAATCCCGTTAAGAATTTTTCAATAGCGCTTATTACAGGCTGCAAGAAATATGCTTCTTCAACATCTTCCATGTGAAGCGAGTAATGGGCTTCCCCTTCAAACACTGCTTTTGGTTTTTTAATATCTGCAACCCTTTTAAATAGAGGAGTTAGAGTACTAATAAAAGGAGAAGCATAACTTGAAGCGCTATATTGCATATAAGGATTAGCTCTGTTATAGCCACAGCCCCATGTTACGTGATTTTCAACATTTTTATAAATTTTAGATTTAAGAATATGTAAAAATACAATTGCAATTAACAAACCTAAGCTTACAAAAGATATTATCTGCATTAAATTTGTAATGTTGCTATAATCGCCGATTTCAACAAATATTGAAGCAGGTTTTGTTAAAACATCAAAAACAACTTCGGGGAATATTCCAACAAATGTAATAAATAACCCTAAAATTGCCATAGGAAGAATAAATACGCTTGAATTATCTTCTTTAACCTTACTTGCGTTTTCACTTCTTGCTTCACCGAGGAAGATTATACTAAACGCTTTTGTAAAGCATAAAATTGCCATTGTGCCGACTAAAGCAAGTCCCGCAAGCGCTAAAATCATTGCAATAAATACTATAAAATGATTAATCGTTAAACCTTTTAACATGCCGAAGTAAATTAAAAATTCGCTTATAAAACCGTTAAAAGGAGGTAAACCACAGATTGCAATCGAACCTAGCAAAAAGAGCGCACCTGTTTTGGGCATTGATTTTAATAAACCGCCCAATATTTCAATATCTCTTGTATGGGTTTTAACATAAACGGAACCTGCCGCTAAGAATAAGAGTTCTTTAAATATAGAGTGGTTTAAAACGTGCAATATACCGCCCGTAAAACCTAGAACGGCAACGGGAGTGCAGTTATAAGTTAAACCAATCATACCAACCCCGATACCCATTCCGATTATACCGATATTTTCAATACTATGATAAGCCAAAAGTCTTTTTAAATCATGCTGGCAAATTGCATATAACACTCCATATAGAGCAGATATTGTTGATATTATAAGAACAAAAAAGCCTAATTTAGCGCTTGGTGTTCCTATTATATCAAGTGTTCTTAAAATTCCATAGATACCTGTTTTAATCATAACACCCGACATTATACCCGATACATGGCTCGGTGCTGCGGGGTGAGCGTCAGGCAGCCAGTTATGAAAAGGTGTGAACCCTGCTTTTATACCAAAACCAATAAATGCCAAAATAAAAACAATATCGGCTATATAATTATCATTTGCTAAAACTGCCTTAAAGTGCGCAAAATCAAAGCTTGAAGTGTTAATTGTTAACAATACAAATGCTGCAATGATAAATACAACACTAACATGCATATAAACAAGATATTTTATACCCGATTTTATAACTTCAGCTTTTTCATGTTCAAAAATAACAAGGAAAAATGAAGATAAGCTCATTAATTCCCAAACAATTAAAAACGTCAGCGCATTTTGAACGGTTACAACCAAAAGCATTGAAGCTAAAAGCATTGGAAGAAAAATGCAGTGAGCACTTAAATCTTTTCCTTTTTCAATATAAGGTTTTAAATATCCGTTAGAGTAAATTACCCCTAAGGTTGACATAACGGAAATTACAACAACAAAAAATGCGCTTAAATTATCAAGCACAAATCTTACGTTTGGAAAAATTGTTCCAAAGTGAAGCGTGTATTCATAATTACCGACAAATAAAGCGCTAAGTGCACTGAAGAGGGCAAAAATTGAACCTACAAGAGCGCCCAGCGTCACAAGTTTTAATTTTATTGATTGATTTTTGACAAATAAACTCAAAAATGCGCCAAAAACCAATATAACAATTCCGATGAAAAAATTTTCCATATTTCCTCTTTTGTTAATGTATCAGCTACGAATTTTATTTTGTATCAAAGAAAAAGCATAATCAAGCATTAAGAAAAATTATTTTTTTCAATATACGGGTTTTTAAAATCATAATTTGTATAATTTGTTAAAAACTGCTCAAAAATACCCTTAAAAAGCTTGTAGCTGTTGAATATTAGGAATTTTCCCGCTCGGTAAATTTTTGGTATTTTTGGAGTGATTTTTGATGAAATTTTCCCGCTCGGTAAATTTTTGGTATTTTTGGGGTGATTTTTGATGAAATTTTCCCGCTCGGTAAATTTTTGGTATTTTTGGGGTGATTTTTGATGAAATTTTCCCGCTCGGTAAAAAAATTGATTTTTAGTAAAAATTTTAGTATTATTTTACCTAGAAGGAAATTTTTATGCAGATTGAGAACACGGACGACCTTGCAAATTTAATTAAAACAACAAGAAAAAAGCTTAAAATAACTCAAAGCGAGCTTGCTCTTGTTTCTAATCTTGGTGTAAGGTTTATTGTTGATCTTGAAAAAGGCAAGAAAACCGCTCAAATAGGTAAAATTTTAGAAGTCTGCAATAAATTAGGCTTAAAAATTGAAATAGGTTAATAACTGAATTTTATAATGAAAGATTGCTTAAAAGTTTATTTAAATAATAATTTTACGGGAATACTGAACAAAGACAATAAGGGCGGTTTTGAATTTTGCTATGATAAATCCGCCAAAAGGCAATTATCCCTAAGTTTACCCTTAAAAGAAACAAAATATTCAAACAGTGAATGCAGAGGCTTTTTTAACGGACTTTTGCCCGAAAGTGAAGGAGTGAGAATATCTATCGGGAAAAAATACGGAATTAATCCTAAAAATGATTTTTCAATCCTTAAAGCAATCGGGTATGATTGCGCAGGGGCGGTTGCTTTTTTGGATGATGACAAAGTAAATGATTTAAAAGAATATTATGACATAAAAGGAAATATACTATCTGATGACGAGTTAGAAAACAGAATCATAAACTTACCCGAAAAACCCCTTCTGTTATCATCCGATAAAAGATTATCCTTAGCCGGTGCGCAGGATAAAACAGCGGTAATATTAATCAACAATAAAATTGCCTCCGTTGAAGACAATACCCCTACAACACATATTCTTAAACCTGCAATAAAAAATTATTTTGAAACAATTGAAAACGAATATATTTGTTTAACTTCAGCAAAAAAGATGGGGCTTAGAGTTCCGAATATTCAAATCGGGAAAGCCAATAACACAAAATATTTTTTAATAGAAAGATACGATAGAATAATCACGAATAACAAAATTAAAAGACTTCATCAGGAAGATTTTTCTCAAGCCTTGAATATTCCAAGCGCTTATAAATATCAAGCGGAAGGCGGTGCAGATTTTGGGCAGTGTTTTGAAATTTTAAACAAAACAACAAAACCGACTGTTTCAATTATGAGATTTATTGAGTTGATGATTTTTAATTATTTAATCGGAAATAACGATGCGCACGGAAAAAATTTTTCTCTTTTATATTTAGAAAACGATGAAATCGAATTTGCCCCCGTGTATGATATTTTATGCTCTCTTGCTTATGATGATATTTCAAACAAAATGGCAATGAAAATAGGCGGCTATTATGAGCATGATTATATTCAGCTGAGGCACTTTGAAAGGCTTGCAAAAGATTGCAATATTAATTTTACTCAACTTAAAAAAGTTATCAAAAAACAATGTGATATTTTACCCGATATTGTCAAAGAAACAATTGAAGAAATAGAAAACAATATCGGAGAAAAGATTTTAAAAATTGTTTTAAAAAATTGCAAAAATTTAACTAAAGATTTATAACAAGATATATTTATAATTTAAAAACCTGTTAATCAACAGGTTTTTAAATATATTTTGTATTTAATTTCAAGTTTAAATCAATCACGTTGAAATACTGCACGTTGAGCCACAATTCCAAACGGATAAGCGTTTTTATCCGTTACAACAATCGGGAATACATCAAGTATTCTTGATTTTGATAATACATCAGGAATCTTATAACCTTCTTCGCTCTTTCTGTCGGGATTGGGGTTTGGTTTTCTTTCACCGTTAACATCAACGATAACTAAACAGGGGATATTGTGTTCTTTACCTGTTTCATCCTGTACAGCTTTATCGTATGTGGCACAGCCATGGCTTACAAACGTTCCTACACCACCCGATAAGGTTGTAGGTTCAGCATAGTGCGGAAATTCATATCTCATACCGTCAGCCGTAAAAAAGGCATAGTTTGATTTTCCGCCTAAAGTATAAGATGTTGATGTAGATATTACATTCATTCTGTTTTTGAACATGCTAAAAAGGCTGTCTTCACTTTCCTGATCGTTAACTGTTTCAATAGGTCCGTAACCGTCAAGAGCAATATTAAGTTCAATTACCTGATTAATTGATGACAAAGCTTTTTTTAAAGCCGTCTTATACTCATGTTGTTCCGTGCTTGAAATTACAGCAGGTATAGTTAAAGAAGCAATTAAACCAATAATTATGAGTGTAATCAATGCCTCCGCTAATGTAAACGCTCTAAAACTTTTTATTATTTGTTTACTAATCATAATTTTCCACCTTTATTTGAGTTTAGTTTATTTATTTCTTTTTGTCAATATTTTAATCGGCTTATTTTCAATTCAGCAAAAATTCTTCTAGGGCTGCAATTTTCATAACTTTTGCGTCGGGTTTTTTCCCGCAGTATATTTCACAAGCCCTCTGTGCTTGATATACAAGCATATCAAGACCGCAAACATATTTTTTATTGTATCGTATTGCTTTTGAAATTAATGCCGTTCTAAGAGGATTATAGACAATATCGTAAACAATTGCGTCATCTTTTAAGCTTTCAATGTTTTTATCATCAACGGGGGACAAATCCTGTTCAAAATTTTTCATTCCGAGAGGTGTTGTATTAACTAAAATATCAACATCCGATAAACCGTTCATACACGTTGTTTGAATTGCATTAATTTTAACCTTATCAAACCTTGCTCTTAAAGTATCCATTGTGTCTTTAGAGCTTATCGCATTTCTTGTATAAAAATCTATTTGGGCTATTCCTTTGGTATATAAGCCCGCACAAATCGCCCTTGCAGCCCCTCCTGTTCCGACAACGGCAGCTTTTTTACCTTTCAGATTAACATTTTTAATTGCTTCGACAAAACCCCAAACGTCCGTATTATAACCCGACAAAGTTGAATTTTCTTCAATTTTTACCGTATTAACGGAGCCTGTCATATTAACAAATTCATCATACTTTGATAAAAACAAAGTTAAAGGAACTTTATGAGGAATTGTGACATTAAAGCCAAAATATTTTTCTTTTTTTAAAATTTTAATTTGATTAACCAAGTCCTCGCTTTTTGTTGGCAGTATTTCATAACTTCCTTCAAGTCCTAAATCATTAAATGCTGCTTTATACAATACGGGACTTAATGAATGACCTAAAGGATAACCAATTAGCGCTAATTTATAGAACATTATTCTTCATCCATCTCTCTAGAATACTTGCAATTTTTATTTGAGCAGGCAATTTTATTTCCTCGCTTTAAATATTTCTTAACTAAAAGGCTTCCGCAATCGGGGCATTTTTCTCCCGTCGGTTCTGCCCAAAGAGCAAAAGAACAGTCGGGATATTTTGAACAACCCCAGAAAAATGAACCGTATCTTGATTTTCTTTTAACAAGTTCGCCATCTCTTCCCGCTTTTTCGCATTCAGGGCATTTTACCCCGGATGACTCTACAATTGAAAATCTTTTTTTGCATTTTTCATTTAAACATTGATAATATTTTCCGTAAGGCCCTGTTTTAATAACCATATCAGAACCGCATTTTTCACATTTTTTATCCGTCGCTTCATCCTGCGGGATTTCAACTTTTGCTCCATCCCCTTCCATTGGAAGCGCTGTTTTACACTCGGGATAACCCGAGCATGCTAAAAATTGCTTTCCAAAACGTGAAATCTTAACTACCATGGGTTTTCCGCAATTCGGGCAAACCTTATCCGTTTGAACATCAACCCTTTTCATATTCTTTTGAGCTTCATCCAGTGTTTTTGAAAAAGGCTGCCAGAAAGAATTTAAAAACTTAATACTGTTTTGCTTATCTTCCGCTATGTCATCCAAACTTGCTTCCATTTGGGCGGTAAATTTATAATCCATAATATCAACAAAATATTCGTTCAACTGCTTGCAGATGGCTCTACCCAGAGGAGTTGGTTTAAGAGATTTATTTTCAATTTTCTCAACATAATTTCTCTGCTGAATTTTTGTAATAATGGGCGCATAAGTAGAGGGTCTGCCTATTCCGTATTCTTCAAGCTGTTTTACTAAAGACGCTTCAGAATATCTTGAAGGCGGTTGAGTGAAGTGTTGTTCGGGTTTTAATTCTTTTAATGTTAATTCATCACCAACAGCTAAATCAGGGAAATTTTGAGCTTTTGTATCATCCTCATCAGCATAAACCTTAATAAACCCGTCAAAAACAATTTTTGATGAACCGAGTTTAAAAATATAATCATTTGCATTAATATCAACGCTTAAATTTTTAACTTTGGCGTTTGTCATCTGAGAAGCCATAAAGCGCTCCCAGATTAGTTTATAGAGCTTATACTGCTCATTAGTTAAATATTTTTTAATACTGTCAGGCGTCTTATCGATATATGAAGGTCTGATTGCTTCATGGGCGTCTTGAGTGTTTTGAGACTTTTTAATATAAATATTGGGAGTATTAGGGTAATAATTATCCCCGTAATTGTTTAGAATGTAGTCTTTAGCTGCTGCTTGAGCGTCATCAGATATTCTTGTTGAATCCGTTCTCATATAAGTAATTAAACCGACCGAACCATCACCTAAGTCAATACCTTCATAGAGCTTTTGCGCTATTTGCATTGTTTTTGATACACCATAACCTAACTTTGAGCTTGCTTCTCTTTGAAGAGTTGAAGTTATAAAAGGCGCTTGGGGTTTTCTTTGAGTATCTCTTGTTGTAATTTTTGAAACAAGATATTTAGCTCCTTCAAGTTTTTTTAGAACTTTTTTAACATCATCTTCATTTTTAAGTTCTATTTTTTCATCTTTTGAATTAACTAAAACTCTTGATAATTCAGCGCTAAATTGGGTTTTACCTTTGTTTAAGAGAGCTTCAAGGCTCCAGTATTCCTGAGGTTTAAAAGCTTCAATTTCATCTTCTCTTTCACAGATTATTTTAAGCGCAACAGATTGAACTCTTCCGGCTGAGAGCTTATAATTTTTCATTTTTTCCCAAAGTATCGGGCTGATTTTAAAACCTACAAGCTTATCTAAAATTTGTCTTGTTTTTTGTGCTTCAACTTTTAACATATCAATTTGATGATAGTTTGCAACAGCTTCTTTTATTGCTTTTGGGGTAATTTCATTAAAAACAATTCTAAATATTTTATCTTCCGGAAATTTTAAACATTCTTTAACATGCCATGCAATGGCTTCTCCTTCACGGTCGGGGTCGGACGCTAAATAAACTCTATCTACCGTTTTTGCTATTTTATTCAGCTCCGTTATTACTTTCTTTTTTTCAGGGATAACTTCAAAAGTCGGTTTAAAATTATTTTCAATATCAAACCCTAAGCCTTTTGAAGCTAAATCACGAACATGCCCCATAGAAGCCTGAATAATATAGTTACTTCCGAGAATTTTACCTATTGTTTTAGATTTTGCGGGTGATTCGACTATTACAAGAATTTTATTATTATCAGTAGTTTTAGTGGATGTTTTTGCCATAATTAACCTATTTTAAGATATAATATTTATTGTTCATTTGTTTAATTAAACCTTTTAATTCAAGCTCTGTCAAGGTGGTCATAATATCAACCGTATTTTGTTTTGAAATAAGAGCTATTTCATCAAAAGTTTTAGCTTCCATAGATATTATATCTAAAATATTTTTTTGTATATCATTTAATTCTAAATTATAATCTTCAACAGATTGCATACTTTCCCAGCCAAGTTGCTCCAGTAAATCTGAAGCCTTTGAAACAATACCCGCCCCGTTTTTTATAAGATTATAAATTCCTGAAGTATTCGGATTCATAATATTACCCGGTATGCACATTAATTCTCTGTTATAATCAAGCGTTAAATTAGCACTAATCATTGCACCCGACTTTATTTGAGCTTCCGCAACAAGCGTTCCTTTTGACATGCCTGTTATAATTCTGTTTCTTTGAGGAAAATGATAGTTCACGGGTTGAACCTTTAAGGGATATTCACTGAAAATCAAACCGTTATTTTGAACAATATCAAAATACAGCTTCTTATTTGAATAAGGATAGATAATATCTAATCCCGAGGCAATAACCCCAATTGTCGTTAAATTATTTTTAAGTGCGCTGATATGCGCCTGAGCGTCAATTCCGTAGGCTAAACCCGAAACAATAACAATTTTAGAATTATTCAAACCCGATATTATATTATCAAGAGCAATTTTAGCTTCATTTGTTGCTTTTCTTGAACCTACAACAGCTAAAGTATAATCATAAGAAATTTTTTCAATATCTCCAAGATAATATAAAGCCAAAGGAAAATCGGGAATTTCTTTTAAAAGGGGAGGATATTTTTCATCTTCATAGGTTATAATATTAACTCTTTCATCCAAAAAAGCGTTTTTATAACACAAATCTACATCAATTTTATCTCTTTTATCAACATAAGTTCTTGGAATATTTATATCGAGCTTTTCACACATTTTTTGAATTTCTGTTTCATCTGCCAAAAAAGCATGCTTAATATCATAATCAAAATATTCAAAAATTTGCGACTTAAACAAAGGGTTAACAAAAAGATAACTGAAAGCAGAGTAATATTTTATTTTTTCTATATCTTTCATTTGTTTTTAAGCCTCAAATATTCCTGATTAACGGAACTTAAATCAAAAGTTAAAGTATTCTTATTTTCAAGTGCTAAAGCTAAATAATCAACTCTTGCTTTATTATCTGATTTTAATTCAAAAATTCTTGATAATAAATAATAAACATCCCCGTTTTTAGAATTTTTTTCCAGAGCATTTAATATTTTTTGCGCTTCATTAATTTTATTTTTACTAATCAGAATTTGAATTAAAAGTTTTATTGCTTCCCAGTCTTTAGTATTCTTTTCAATTGTTTTTTTAAGCATTAAAATAGCGTCATCACTTCGATTTAACTCCCAGTATATTTGAGCAATATTAAAATATGCCCATGCGTAATCAGGAGATAACTCCAAAACTTTTCTATATTCTAAAAGGGCAAAATCATACTGTTTTGTTTTTTTATATTCATTTGCAAGATTAAAATGTGCAAAATAGTCGCTATAATTATATTCAATAGCTTTTTTATAACATTTAATCGCCATATCTGAATTATTTTCCTTGGAATATAATACTCCTATGGAAAAAAAAGCGTTAGCGTCCTCGTTTTTATAAAATATTACTTTTTTAAAGTTTTCCATCGCAGCTGTACTATCGCCAAGGGTTTCATAAACAAGCGCAAGGTTATACAAAAAATCAGGCTCTTGGGGCTTTAATTCAACGGCTTTTTCATAAGCATTAAGAGCAAGTTTATAATTTTTCAGCTTCTCGTAGCATATTCCCAAGTTAAAGTATAAATCAGCGTCCGAAGGAAAAACCTTCAACAAATATTTAATATGAAAAAGAGCAGTATCTTCAAAACCAAAATCAAGGCACTGCATTATAAGCTCGCGCCTTGCTTGAAAATTATTCGGATTTAGTTTAATTGCCGTTTGAAGATTTTCAAATCTTTCAGTTTCGTTCATTTTGCTCTTCTATTGCTTTATCAAGATCAAAATCAATTGTTTTTCCTTCAAGTTCCATTTGAGCTTCTTGTTCTTGCTGCGCTTCTTTTTCATCGTCATCTTGAATTATTTTTTCAATAACTATTTGAGCCATATCCAAAGCTACTTTTTTCTTGGTCTCGGGAGCGCACTTTTCAAGCATTTGAATAGCCGTTCTTACGGTTGAGTCAATATCATACCAGCGAGAATGTCCTCTTTGTATTCTTCCGTCTTCAACAGCAGACATTATATCTTCAACATTTTCATATCTGTTATCTCTTATATTGTGTTCAATAATTACTTTAATTAAATTAAGCGCAACCGCAATTTGTCTTTCATCGGATGAATTAGCCAATGTTCTCATAGACATTGATAAAACAGGGTCTTTGTCATACCATCTTGAAAAATATTGATTTTCCATATTTACTCCTTAATTACATTTAACTATTTTTGTAAATCACACCGCAGCCGCTTGAAGGATATTTCCATTCTATTGAATTTTTTGTACAAGCTATTCTGCATGCTCCGCATTCAAGACAGTTTTCATATTGAACAACAATTTCTTGCGTATCCTTATCAACACTATAAACATTAGCAGGGCATATAAAAGTGCAGGTTTTTTCTTTGCAAAGCTCACATTTTTTTTGATTAACAACTAAATGAGCTTTATCATCACAATTATACTTAATTGTTGCTAATTTGTCTTGTATTGATTTTTTATTTTCTTCATTTTCAAACATTTTCTATTTTCCTAAAAGTATGTCTAATATAGACCTGAATACCATATTCATATCTTTTATGAGTTCTAAAAATTTTCTTTTTGTTAAAAATTCTTTAATATATTTTTTAATTTGTGAACTTTTTGAAATACAATTTGCACTTGTTATAATTTCAAAAAGTTCTTTAATTTTTTGAGGATAATAATTTTCTATTGAATCCGAGCGCTCTTTCAGTCTTGTAATTATATTTCTGTAAGAATAGAGGTCTTTTAGAATAAAAGATTTTTCAAGTTTTTTTCGATATATTGAAAGACTGCCTTCGGAAAAATCATTGTTATTAAGTGCAAAAAGCGCAGCTTCTCCCGCTAATTTTCCCGAGATTAAAGCAAAATTTGTTCCCTCAAAGTGCACACTGTTTACAAAACCCGCAGCGTCCCCTGCTATTATTACGCCGTCTGAAACAAGTTTTGGCATTTTCTTATAACCCCCTTCAGGGATAAGATGAGCACTGTATTCCGTTCTTTGAGCGTCTTTAATCAAAGGGGCAATATCGGGATGTTTTTTTACTTCATCCAATACATCGTTAATATTAAGTCTGTTTTTGCTCAAGTCCTCTAAATTTGCGCCCACACCAATCATAACAGTATCTTTAAAAGTATAAAGATAACTCATCATAAAAAGATTTTTTGTACCCTTAAGAGCGCCGATTTGATTTCCAAAGTATTGCTTGTTAATTCCGTTTGATAAATCTTCTTTTAAGTTAAACCTTTCTTCAATTGTTTTCTTATCCAGCTTTAAGGTTTCTTTAACGGAAATTATAACATCCTCGCTTATATATTCATCTTTTAAGCCGATGTCACGGGCAAGAATAGAATTAACACCGTCAGCTAAAATAACAATGGGCGCATAGTATTGTTCAAGCTCGGTTTCAACACCGATTACAGCGCCGTCTTGATGAATTAACTTTTTTACAAGAGTATTTGGAGCGTAATATACTCCTTGTTTTTTTGCAATTTCTATCATCCAAGCTTCAAGATTAAATCTTTTAATTGCAAGTGCGGCTTTAGCCTCATCATTCTTGTAAGTTAGCTCAAATGAACCTGTGTCGTTTAAAAATACCCAGCTATGAGTATTTATTACTCTTTCATAAGGAATTGAGTCAAAATCATCCTTAAAAATTTCTTGAAGAGCGCTTGTATAAACAGCGCCGCCATACATATTTTTAGAGCCGGGGTATTTTGCTCTTTCAAGTAATACTACTTTTTTTCCGCCCCTTGCAACTTCAAGTGCTGCTGAAATTCCCGCAGGCCCCGCACCTATAACTATAACATCCGCATTAAATTCTATACTCATACTTTAATAATACAAGCTATTTAACTAAAAAACAATAGAATAAAATATTAGTCTTAAAATTTAACATTTTTGCTTAAAAACCCTTAACATTGTAAAATAATTTTATGTATTTATTAAGTCTTATAATACCAATATATAACGAAGAAAAAACTCTTAAAGATATTGTCTATAATACTTTATCAATTGAAAAACTGCCTTATGCAATTGATAACAATATTAAACTTGAGCTTGTTTTAGTTGATGATTTCTCAAGCGATAATTCGCTAAAAATTGCGCATGAGCTTGAAAAAGATGATAACAGAATAAAAGTTTTTTCGCATAATAAAAACCAAGGTAAAGGAAGCGCTCTAAAAACAGGTTTTCTTGAAGCAAAAGGGGATTTTATCGGTATTCAAGACGCAGATATGGAGTATAATCCAAAGGATTATTTAAAGTTAATTAAACCTTTAATTGAAAATAGAGCCGATGTTTGTTTTGGTTCAAGATATCTAAAACAGGATACAAGAAGGGTTTTATATTTTTGGCATACGTTTATGAATAAAGGTTTAACTCTTTTAACAAATATGTATACTAATCTTGATATAACGGATATGGAAACATGCTACAAGCTTTTTAAAAAAGAGGTTATTAAAGAAATTGCACCAAAACTGAAAGAAAATCGCTTTGGTTTTGAGCCTGAAGTTACTATTTATACAGCTGTTGGAAAGTATCGAGTATTTGAGTGCGCAATTGACTACAATCCAAGAAGCTATGAAGAAGGTAAAAAAATTAAAGCTAAGGATGGTTTTAGAGCTCTTTATTGCATTTTACACTATGGAGCGCACAGCGCCCCATTACCAATGCAGTTTCTTTTATATATTCTAATTGGAGCAATAAGCGCAGTTGTTAATATTTTAAGCTTTTTGATTTTGGCGCAATTCAATTCAAGTCTTATTTTAAATATAGCCATTGCTTTTATATTATCTGCTTTAGTTAACTATTTTTTATGTATCTTGCTTTTATTCAGACACAAGGCAAGATGGTCAACATTTGGTGAAATTTTAGCATATATTCTAACCCTTGTTATAATGGGTACGCTTGACTATTTTATAACTTATCTTTGTTTAAAAGGGGGTTTAAATAATTTCTTTGCAAAATCTTTTTCAAGCTTATTCGGATTAGTAGGTAATTTTTTGTTTAGAAAATATTTTGTGTTTTTTGAAAAAAAATAAATAGTTTTGATGAAAAAATTAATTTAATGGTACTGGTTTATGAAAATCAATTCAATACAACTCAATATTAACGGTAATAATATTAATAAGGCATTAAATAAAAATTCTAAATTTAAAAGCTCAAAAGATGTTAATTCATCAAACCCTCCTCAAATCAACACTTTGAGCGATGTTTTTTATTATCCTGTCGGATTTGAGAGAAAATATCAGGGAAAAACCAAGCCCGATAACGTTATTAAGGCGCTAACAAGTGCTATTAAGTACAATGAAGATAAAAAAGCGGTTAATATATTATGTGATTTTTATAAGGCAAATGGGGGCTATAGCTCTATAATAAACAATCCCAAGCTTAATTTTACTCCCCTTGAAGCTAATTTAAAAGATAACTCAAAAGAAGAAAACTATTCTCATAACTACTTAAAAAACTATAATCAAGAGTTGCTTTTAGGAGAAAATAAAATTGCTTATAGAGAAGGCAAAAATATTTACAGTGTTGATATTAATAAAAAGGACAAAAACCCTTCTTTAGAAATTAATGTTAACAATAAATATTTATTGAATGCTTTTTGTGCTGAAATTAATACAAAATTGCAAAACGGGGAAACGCAAAGCGCCGCTAAAACAATGCAAGATTTTTGGATTAAAAACAACGGCTTTAATTCTATTAAAAATATGATGGGAAGAAAAAGAGGACTCTATTACACAAAAGAGGATAAAAAACCGGGTTTTAGAATAAATCTTGATAGCGGGGTTTTATTAGCTGAAGAAAATAAATTAAAATTTTACTCCAACAAAAGAAATGCAGAGCTTGATATGACACCTAAAATTATCGTGGAATTTAATAAAGATAATGACATTGAAGTTTATGAAGCACAAGGATATTTTTCCGATTGCTTCGGAATAATTCATTCTTATTGCTGCGATAAATTTTAATTATTCTTTTATTACTTCAAGTTTTTCATAATTAAAAAGATATGGCAGATGTTCTTCTTTTATAATTTCCCCCGGCAGCAAAATTGAAATCCCCGGAGGACAAAGAGCAACAACTTCGGATGATATTCTTCCTATTGCGTCTTTTTTTAAGACAGATTCTTTTGGGGCAAAATATGCTTCTCTTAAATTCATAACAATTTCAGGGTCGATTAAAGGCATGATTTTAACATTTGATTTTGAAGGTTTGTATTTTGTTTTTGAGATTTTCTCAAGGCAATTTAGTAAATAATCAAATTCTTCTTTTTTGCCTCCGATATTTGATAAAATTAAAATTCCTTCATCTGAAGCCGATTCAATTTCAATTTTATAATCTTTTTCTAAGATATATTCAAGCTCTAACCCATCCAGATTATCGGTTTTTATAAATATTTTAGTAGGGTCAATTTTTGTACTGTCGGATAAGACATGTAATTTATCAATATTTTTTGCTTTTTCTCTAAAATATAGCGCATTATCAATTGCGCAATTCAACATATCCTGACCTTTCTTAGAAGAGAGGTTTGCCCTTGCAGCGTCTAAACTTGTTAATAATAATAAACTCGGGCTTGTTGTGTGAAGAAGTTTAAGTGCGTGAGTGATTTTTTCTTCATCAAAACAAGTATTTTGTGACAGATGAAGCATGGAAGATTGAACCATAGCACCTCCCGTCTTATGAAGGGAATGAACAACTGCGTCTGCACCAAGTTTTAGAGCGGATTTTGGCAATCTTGAATTAAAACTCCATAAAGAACCGTGCGCTTCATCCACAATCAGAGCTGCTTTATATTTTTTGCAAATTTTTGCTATTTCTTCAACATCCGACACAACACCTTCATAAGTCGGGTTTGTAATCCAAACGAGTTTAATATTTCTGTTTTTTTTGAGTTTTTGTTCAATATCATCCGCTTGAATTGAACCAAAAATTGACCAATCATTAAGTTTTTTAGGAATTACCCAATTAACTTTAGCTCCCGATATAATAAGCCCTGTAAGAACCGACCTGTGGCAATTTCTTCCGATTAAAACTTCTTCAAAAGGGTTTGTAATTGCAAAAGCCAAAGCAAGATTTGCAACGGTTGAGCCGCCCGTCACAAAAAACGTTCTTGAAGCGCCAAAAGCCGCTGCTGCAAGTTCTTGTGCTTCTTTAATTGCACCCGTTGCAGGATGAAGCGTACCTAAATTGTCAAATTCATCCGTCGTATCAAGTTTAAGGGCACTCTCACCGATTAAATTTAAAAATTCGGGGTAAATTCCAAGCCCTCTGTTATGCCCCGGGATATGAAACCCTGTCATAGGGTCGGTTTTATAGTTTAACATAGCATTAAGCAAAGGGGCAGCAGTTAAATTATTTTCTTTTTTTTCATTCTTAGCCATGGTTATTATTATGGCATAAAAACATTACTTTATAATAAAATATTTAAAAACTTATTCTAAATATTTTTTTAAATATTTTCCCGTATAGCTGTTTTTTGATTTTATTATTTGCTCTGGTGTGCCTTTAAATACAACATTTCCTCCTCCGTCACCGCCTTCAGGACCAAGGTCAATTATCCAATCGGCACATTTTATTATATCCATGTTATGTTCGATAATCAAAACGGTATTTCCGCTATCAGCCAATTGTTCAAGCATTTTCATTAATTTATCAATGTCGTAAAAATGAAGCCCTGTTGATGGTTCATCTAAGATATATAAAGTTTTTCCCGTTGCCCTTTTGTTTAATTCAAGTGCTAATTTTACCCTTTGCGCTTCTCCACCCGATAGAGTTGTTGCGCTTTGTCCGAGTTTAATATAATCTAAACCGACGTCATAGAGGGTTTGAAGCCTTGTTGCAATCTTTGGAACGTTTTTAAAAAACTCTAAAGCTTCGGCTACGCTCATATCTAAAACATCAGCGATACTTTTTCCTTTATATTTTACTTCTAAAGTTTCCTGATTATATCTTTTACCCTTGCAAACATCACACGTAACATAAACATCGGACAAAAAATTCATCTCAATTTTTAAAACACCATCCCCTGAACATTTTTCACATCTTCCGCCTTTAACGTTGAAAGAAAATCTGCCCTGTTTATAGCCTCTCATCTTGGCTTCAGGGGTTTGAGAAAAAAGTTCTCTTATATAGGTAAAAACTTCCGTATAAGTAGCGGGGTTAGAGCGTGGAGTCCTGCCTATGGGCGATTGGTCAACAATTACAAGCTTATCAATATTTTTAAAACCTTTAATAGAGTCAACCCCTTGGGGTTTTGGTTTGTTTTTTAAAAGCTCGCTTCTTGCATACTCTGCTATTATATCCTGAACCAGAGTTGATTTACCGGAGCCTGAAACACCCGTAATTGCAACAATTTTACCTAAAGGGATATTAACATTAATATTTTTTAAATTGTTTAAATGAGCGTTTTTAACTTCCAAAAATTCGCCGTTACCTTCACGTCTTGTTTTTGGAACTTCGATTTTTAATTGACCCGATAAATATTTTCCCGTTAGAGAGTTTGGAGAGGTTTTTATATCTTCCAGCGAACCTTGAGCAACAATATTCCCGCCTTTTACACCCGCATAAGGTCCTATATCAACGATATAGTCTGCTGCATTCATTGTATCTTCGTCATGTTCAACAACAATAAGCGTATTACCAAGGTTTCTAAGCTTCAAAAGCGTTGATATAAGCATATCATTATCTCTTTGATGAAGTCCGATAGAGGGTTCATCAAGCACATATAATACACCTGATAACCCGCTTCCTATTTGGGTTGCAAGACGTATTCTCTGTGCTTCTCCGCCTGATAGAGTACCTGATGAACGTGCCAGAGTTAAATAGCCTAAACCGACATCAATCAAGAATTTTAACCTTGCTCTTATTTCTTCAAGCACCTGACGAGCGATTTTTAGTTTGAAATCGTCTAAAGATAAGAATAATTCCTGAATAAAATCGTATTCTTTTAAAATTGACATTGAACAAAATTCAAAAATATTTTTTTCATTAATTTTAACGCTTAGCGCAAATTGGTTTAACCTTCCGCCATTACAAGCTCTACAAGGAATTGATATCATATATTTTTCAATTTCCGCTCTTACAATGTCTGAATCTGATTCATATTTTTTAAATAAATATGGAATTACACCCATATAGCTCATTAAGTGGGTTCTATAATTTTTTGTACCAAAATCGGCATAGGTTAATTTTATTTTTTCATCCCCATTCCCGTATAGAATTATCCCTTTTTGAGCGGGCGATAGAGATTTAAAAGGCGCTTCGTAAGGGATTTTATAATGCTCGCAGACACTTTGAAGAACATCAAAATAGTATGAATTAGCTGTTTTTGCCCATGGGTATATTGCACCTTCTTTTAAGGATTTATCGGGGTCAGGCACAACCAAATCAGGTGAAATTTCAAAATGCGCTCCAAGCCCATGGCAAACAGGGCATGCTCCTTGAGGATTATTAAAACTCATAAGCCTTGGGGTCAGTTCTTCAAAACTTATGTTGCAGTTAGGACATGCCAGTTTTTCGCTAAAGATAATGTCTTCATCATTTTCTAATTTATTAACGATTAAAAGCCCGTCAGACTTTAAAAGTGCGGTTTGAGCAGAGTCAAAAATTCTTGCTTTAGCACTTTCTTTAACAATTATTCTATCTACAACAATTTCAATATTGTGTTTTTGGGTTTTATTAAGTTCAATTTCATCTTCTTCAAGGTTATAGATTTTCCCATCAACCCTAACTCTCATAAAGCCTTCAGACAAAAGCCCCGAGAGCATTTGTTTGTATTCACCTTTTTTTGCTCTTACGATGGGCGATAGAAGCTGTATTTTTGTACCTTCTTTTAGAGAAAGTATTTTTTCAACAATTTCATCAATTGTTTGAGGAGTAATGACATTTCCGCACTTTGGGCAGTGGGGTGTACCTATTCTTGAAAAAAGAAGTCTTAAATAGTCATAAATTTCGGTAATTGTTCCGACTGTTGAGCGGGGGTTATTTGAAGTTGATTTTTGATCAATTGAAACAGCAGGGCTTAAACCGTCAATTCGCTCTACATCGGGTTTATCCATCTGTCCTAAAAATTGGCGTGCGTATGTTGATAAGCTTTCAACGTATCTTCTCTGCCCTTCTGCAAATATAGTGTCAAAAGCAAGAGAACTCTTCCCCGAGCCTGAAACACCCGTAAACACGGTCATTTCATTTTTTGGGATTTTCAGGTCAACGTTGTTTAAATTATGCTCATTGGCTTTATAAATTTCAATAAAATCATTCATAGTAAAATTATAGCACTGATAATTTTTTATTTAAATTAATTTGATTATAAGATGTTTATTATGTTTAAATATGTTATCACAAATTGTGATAAGTTCCTTAAATTCATTCTCGTTAAGCTGAAACATAAAATCAAAAGTAAATCGGTGCTTTTGATTACTTATTAACACCTTCTAAATATCAAACTATTCGTCATCCAACAAAGAAAAATCTTCGCCTAATTTTTCCTCCAACATTTTGGCAAAATCAGAAAATTTTATACCCAAAGCCTGTGAAATTTTCCAACCTGTAGAAAATTGTATATCAAAAAGTCCTCTTTCAATTTTACTCATGTTGCCTTTATCAAAATCAAATTCATTAGACAACTTATTAATAGAAACCCCTGTTTTTGTTTCTCTGATTTCTTTAATAACTAAGCCTAAAGCTTTTTTAAATTCTATAATTTTTTCTTCTTGCATTTATTTATAATAGAATTTGTATTATCATAATATATGGTGCATTTACCAACAAAGGAGGTATAATTTGATTTATAGATTTTTTAACAAATCATTTACTTTGCAGCCTAAAACATCTGCTATATCAAAAATAAGAGCAAGGCTGGGGGCTTTTTCGGCTCTTTCAATACACCCTATATAGTTTCTTGCGCTTGAAATACTAAAAGCAAGTTCTTCTTGGGACAATTTTTTAAGTTTTCTGTAATGTCTTATATTTTGCCCGAGTTTTATGTATTTATTGATATGTTTGCTTTTATCATGTTTCACACCACCAATTTTGGTGCATTTTTTTAATTTTATCTACCACCTATTTAGTATCATTTTATTTAAAAGGAAAAATTTATGAACAAAAAAAATATTTTAAATATTCAATCATACCAATTAAAATTTGGCATCGCAACAATGGCACAAATTCTTAATGTGCATAAAAGAACCCTAAGAATATATGACAAAGAAAATATCTTGAAACCAAACAGAACACAAGCTAACAGAAGATACTATACAATAGACGATGTTAAAAAAGGAAAAACTGTTTTATTTTTAACAAACAATTTAGGAATGAATTTAGCAGGCGTAAAAATAATACTAAACCTATTAGAAATTATGCAGATAAAAGAAAGTGAAAAGTTAAAATATATAATAAAAAGTGCCGAAAAAACTAACATTGACGATAAAAAGCAGAAAGAAAACATCGAAAAATTTTCAAAAAGAGGAAGACCGTCATCAAAATAACTTATTTTCTGTTTTTGAGGTCACAATTTGTGACCTCAAAAGATCAAACTCTTCTTTTGTAAGCTGAAACATAAAGTTATCGGGAAATCTTTGCAAATTTCTCTTAACCGCTTGGTTTAAAACTCTTGTTTCAACTCCGTATAGCATAGCGAGGTCTGAATCAAATGCGGTAGCCGGTGCGTAAGGGCAAAGCGATGAGCTTTGACCGTAGCACTACGATAGCGACGTAGGATAATCGAGGCTGTGAGGACAGATTTTGTCCGAACATTGCCGAGATACCCACAGGAGCTTTACCTTTTGACCTCTGATGGTATAAATTAAATTTCTGACTTCTATAATTTCATTCATAAACTAACTATATCAAAAAATAATGTATTTTTAAACCTGAATAATAAGAGTTGAAAATTGTGCCTTAAATTAAATCAATTCTTTAAAGATCACAAATTGTGACCTCAAACAATCTACCCTCTAAATAAATTATTCGACTCAACCTCTCCCTTAAGCAAAGGATAATCGTTAATATCTTTATTTTCAACAAATTCAAGCGCTTTTTGCCTTGCCAAATCCAATATTTCAGCGTCATTAACCAAATCTGCAAGCTTAAAATCAGGCAGACCCGACTGTCTTGTTCCCAAAAATTCCCCGGGGCCTCTTAATTCAAGGTCTTTTTGAGAAATAACAAACCCGTCATTTGTTTTTGTCATTATTTTTAATCTGTTTTTAACCTCGGCGCTTGATGAAGTTGTTATAAGCGCACAGTATGATTGAGCGTCACCTCTTCCCACCCTTCCTCTTAACTGGTGAAGTTGAGATAAACCGAAGCGCTCTGCATTTTCTATTACAATAACCGTTGCATTGGGATTATCAACCCCGACTTCAACAACCGTTGTTGAAACCAAAATATCAAATTTTTGCGCTTTAAAATCGTTCATTACTTCGTCTTTTTCTGTGTTTGTCATTTTCCCATGCAATAAACCTATTTTATAATCCCTAAAAACGCCTTCCTGCAATTTTTGAGCTTCAATCGTCGCAGCCGCAGCCGTAATTGTTTCCGATTCGTCAATTAAAGGATAAACAATATATGCTTGTCTTTTAAAGAAAATCTCCTGCTTGATAAGTTCATAAATTCGAGCTCTTTCGTTTTTTCCTCCCATGGTTGTAATAATCGGTTTTCTGCCCTTTGGAAGCTCGTTTATAATGCTGACATCCAAATCCCCATGTAAAGTTAAAGCTAAAGTTCTCGGTATCGGAGTTGCCGTCATATTAAGCATTTGAGGCATTTTACCCTTATTTAAAAGCGCATTTCTCTGCTTAACTCCAAACCTGTGCTGTTCATCAATTACAATTGCGCCAAGGTTGTTAAATTCAACTCCTTCTTGAATTAAAGCGTGCGTACCAACTGCAATATGAATTTGACCGTTTTTTAAATTGGTAAACATTTCCCTTCTTGCTTTTGTGCTTGTTTTACCCGTAAAAAGCCCGACACTAAGCCCAAGCGGAATTAACCACTTAGAAAAATTTTTAAAATGTTGAATTGCAAGTATTTCTGTTGGCGCCATAATAGCGCCCTGATAGCCGTTTTCAATTGCACACAAAAGCACAATACAAGCAACCACTGTTTTACCCGAGCCTACATCTCCCTGTAAAAGCCTCTGCATAGGTTGAGGAGAGTTCAAGTCTTTCATTATTTCATCGATTGCGTGCTTTTGTGCATTAGTTAATTCAAAAGGAAGATTTTTTATAAAATTATCAACAAGCTTACCTTTTTTAACTTGTAGTCTTATTGACTCATTTTTTGAATTTTCTTTTCTTAAAATTGCAAGATTGAGCTGCATTGAAAAAAATTCTTCAAAAACAAGCCGATATCTTGCCTTCTCAGCTTCTTCAAGCGTTTTTGGCTTGTGCATATCAATTACAGCCTGTTTTTTATCAATTAAATTCAGCTCATCAATCAACTCTTTTGGTAACGGTTCATAAATTTTATCCTGAAACTTAACTAAAGCGTTATTTATGGCATTTGTAAGCGTTTTAGAATTCATTCCTTCAATTAGCGAATAAATTGGAACAAGGTTGTTTTTGCTCTCGATTAATTCCGCTCCCTGCCCCAGTACTTGAATTTGCGCTTTATCAAGAGTTGTTTTTCTTAAATAATCATCATACTTTACTTTCCCTAAAACCATAGCCGTGGAATTAATCGGATATTGCTTTTTATAAACTTCAATAAGCTTTCTGTTGTTTGTTTTATAAAAAAGAGTTATGGGGATGCTTCCCGTTGAATCTTTGATATTAATTGTAAAAATAGTTAATTTGTTGGCATTTGTTCTATGAACTACATTTGCAATCGTACCCCAAATTGCAACTTGTTCACCGAGTTTCAGGTCTTTTATTTTGCTCTGGGCTTTATAGTCAACATATTTTCTAGGATAATATTCAATTAAATCTTTAACTTTAAATATCCCCATTTTATTAAACATTTTAGCAATTTGAGGCCCGACCCCTTTTACAAAAGTTATATCAACATCTTCAATTTCATCTTGAAATTCTTTTTGCACTTTTGTTTCTTTTTGTTGAATATTTTTTGGCTTAATTAATTTTCTCAACCTTGCAAATTCTTCAAGAGTCTTATCAATTGTATATTTTCGATTTTGCACGCTATCAATATGATAACTTTCAAACAGGTTAATAAGATGAGCAATATTTTGCTTTTCAACTTTATTTATGCGCTTTAAAACATCATACAATATACCAATCATAAATTTTGAAAAGTTCATTTTTCTTCCGTCAAAATCAATGTATTGATATTTAATTTCAAGCGTTATTGCTTTTTTAATTTTTTCATAGATTTCATCAAAACCCAAAACAACTATTCCTGATTGACAAGTCTGATTACTTCATAGATATTAATTTTATTTGTCTTTCCCCTTATAACAACATTTTTAATTGTTATAACATCAACATATTCCTGCACTTGTTTATATGTTGTTTCACTTATTAAAAAGTTTGTTTTATAGACTTTATTATAGTTTTCTATTCTGCTTGCAGTGTTAACGGTGTCTCCGATAACGGTATATTCAAGTCTGTCTTGCGAGCCTATATTTCCGATAAATACATCACCCGTTGAAATACCTACTCCTATTTCAATTTTTGGCTTTCCTTCATCAAGCCATTTTTCTTGAAGATATTTTACCTTTTTAAGCATTTTATAAGCGCACTTAACAGCGTCAAGCGCATGATTATCACTTTTTTTAGGTTCGCCGAATATCGCTAAAACAGCGTCTCCCATAAACTTGTTTAAAATTCCGTTATGTTCTTCAACAATAGGAACAAGAGCGCTAAAGTATTCGTTTAAAATTTTTGTAACTAAATCAGCTTCCATATTCTCGGATATTGAAGTGAAGTTTCTAATATCTGCAAATAAAACGGTAACATTTGCCCTTTTTCCTCCAAGAGAAATATTATCAATATTTTTTACAACATTTTCCATAACGTCATAGGAAAGATATTTTCCCATTGCCTTTTGAATTTTTGCTTTTTTATTATCTTCAATTAAATATCTGTAACAGTATGCGCAGCTAAGAGCAACAATTACCATGGTAAGAGGCAGAATTAAATTTATTGCAACAGAATTTGAATATATAAAATATGCAAAAATAGTATAGAGAAATATGGCTAAAACACTTGATAACAAAGCGTTTATAATTGACATTACACTTACGAGGTAAAAAATTAAAAGAAAGATAAATAAACACCCCAAAAAGTCATACAAAGGAGAAACAACTCTAAAATATTCGTTATTTAACAAATTATTAAAATTTGTCGCTTGAATATCAAGTCCTGAGAAATTTTCCGCTATCGGAGTGCGGGCAACATCCGCAAGAGCTTGAGCATTAGCATTGGCGCCGATAAATATAACTTTGTTGTTAAATAATTCAGGGTCGAGTATTGGTTTTTCGCCTTTTTTAACTGCCCTATAAGAATTAATAACATCCGAAGCACTGTATTTTATATGAGAATAACCGTCATCTTGTGTTTTATAAAAATGTATAAAGTCGGATGTAAACCCATTAGAGCTATTAGCGGGGATTTTTAAAGTATAGTCGTTTGAAACCCCTATAATATATTTATCTGTTAAAATAAAGTTGCTTATACCCGTATATTTTGAATACATTAAAAGCGCCAGAGAAGGATACAAAGAGTCTTTGTATTCAATTATCTGACTTGCTTTTCTTACATAACCGTCCGAGTCCTCGGGAACATTAACAAAACCAAGCGAGTTGATATTTTTAAAATATTCTCCCTGAAGCGCCGTAAAGCTTTTAAGATAACTTTTTGTTTTCTTTGTTTTATATCTTTTATCGAAAATTTTTAAATTTGATTTTTCTTTCAAGAGCTTATCATACTCAAGCGAATTTATCCCTTTTTCAAATTCATCATAAGAAAAAGCATAGCCTGCGCTAAGTTTTTTGAAATTTTTAACACCTTTGAAAAATTTTTCATCGCTCTTTGGATTTTCCGAATCGGGCGCCATTATAAGCCCGTCGTAACCCATTAGTTTTGCATTTGTATATGTTTCTATATAGTCAAATATTTCAAGATAATATTCACGCTTCCAAGGCCATCTGCCGATATCATGAAGCGATTTATCATCAATTACAACAAGGGCAATATCTGATGAAGCAACGTTTTTTTTATTATTAAGAGTTAATTTGCTCATTATATTGTAAGATTTCATCCGTGAAAAATCTGTCATAATTGCGTAAACAAGAGCAAATATTACGATGAAAATTATAAATAGTGCTTTAGTGTTTTTTTGTTTAAACTCCATAGTTTAATTGTATAATAATTTTAAAAAAATTAAAATAAATACCTTTGTTTAATAAATAAGATTTAAATTTTATCTTTTTAGCTTAGAAAAATAAAAATTTATTACACTTTTGGCTATTTTAAAAAAATTAAATTTAAATTATTTTTATATTATGAATAACACTTGGTATCAAACTTTAAACAAACCCGATTACACACCGCAAGCTAAAATTTTCAGCATTGTTTGGGCAATTCTTTACACTTTGATTTTTATTTCATTTATGATTGTATTTTTTAATGATACAAAAATTAATAAATTTTATTCCTATGTAACTTTTTTTGCTCAAATGTTTCTTAATTTCTTTTGGGTGTATTGCTTTTTTAAATTGGAAAAAATAAAAATATCTTTTGTTGTATCAATTATGCTTAGCTTAACGGTTATGTTAAATATTATTGCTTTTTGGCAAATATCACACCTTGCGGCATTTTTAATTATGCCATATTTTATCTGGTGCTGTTTTGCAATGTTTTTAAATTATAGAATTTTAAAGCTTAACAGCTGATTATTTTTTTAATCAGATTGCAGAGTTTAAGCCCTTGGGTTTTACCTGTTTCAAGCACTTCTTTATGATTTAATTTATTATCGGATACACCGGTTGCATAATTTGTTACAAGGCTAAAGGCAAGCGTTTTCATTTTCAGATAATTTGCAACAATCGCTTCAGGAACGGTGCTCATACCGATAACATCCGCACCGAGCATTCTAAAAGCATTAACTTCCGCTTTTGTTTCATAGCTTGGACCGCTCGTTGCAAGATATACACCTTCTTTTAGGTCTATATTAAGCTCCAGAGCACATTTTTTTGCAATTTGCCTTAAAGATTTACTGTAACAATCGCTCATATCGGGAAATCTTTCACCTAAGGTTTCATCATTCTTCCCTATTAAGGGATTGTCGCCCATAAAGTTTATATGATCTTTAATTAGGATAATATCGCCGATATTTAAACCTTTATGCGAAGCGCCCGCAGCGTTTGTTATTATAAGAGTTTCAGCTCCCATTTTTTTAAAAACCTTAAAAGGGTAAGTTGCCTGCTGCATTGTATAGCCTTCGTAGTAATGAAAGCGCCCCTGCATAATTGCGCAATTTTTATTTGCGATTTTGCAAAATAAAAGTTCGCCCTTGTGCCCTAAAACGGATGAAGAGGGAAAATTTGGAATATCGGAATATTTTATTTTTATTCCGTCAAGTTCATCACAAAAAACACTCAATCCCGTGCCTAAAACAACCACAAACTCGGGTTTAAAGTTATTTGTTGTTTTGCTCAAATAATTGAGTGTTTCTTCCAATTTTTCCATATTTTTAAAGCCGATTATCCAACCAGTCCGTCATCGTCAGACTCGGAAGCTTTTACCATAATTGCATGTTGAACGGGTTTTTCTTTTTTTACATTTGATTCAAAAGACATATCAACATCAAAACCGAAATCATCTCTGGGTCTTTTCATTTGTGATTCATCGACAAGTCTTTTTGCAAGTTCAATAAGTTCATAAACAAGTTGATATCTGTTAGGGGCTTTTTCGTTTAAATCCCAAGCGGTTTTAGTTATTTGGCTCATAATTATCTCCTATAATATAATCTTACAATGATAAGATTTTACATGCAAGTATCTTGTTGAATTAGGGTTGCGGGGTGGAATGGTGCGAGATGATATGCAGGGTGGGTTAGCAGCAATGGTAGACTAAAGTCTACCCTACAATTGCTAAAGGGGGTGTATTACAAGCCGTAGGGTGGACTTCAGTCCACCGTTTTATCTAAAGTCTACCCTACAATTATAATTCTCCGTCGTAGCGTAGGGTGGACTTCGCTCCACCATTTTATCAAGGACTAAGTTAAAAACTGTTTACGTCATTAACGAGGACGAGCTTTTCAAAAGGATGGAGAAGAAAGCTGTAGTTTTATCAAGGTTTGCCCCATGGTAATTAAAAGATGTTTAAAAAATAGAAAGCCGCAGCAATGGTAGACTAAAGTCTACCCTACAATTACCAAGGGGGATGTTGCAAGTTTCATCAAGGTTTTGCAAGGGTTTATTTATTCTATGACAAATCCAATTCATCCCCGCACTACACCCTCACTAATGACATGTAAGCTCCATAACTACAACAGCAGCAAGAGTATCAAGGAATGAACAATATAGCTACGCTTTCAACAACAATTACGCTCGGGCTTAAAGCCTAATCCCATAAATATCTAATACATGGGTTGAAGGCGAAAATGCGAATTTTTAAAATTCATCATATTTATAATACAAATCATCTGCATATTTTCTATATTGTTCATATTTTTCAGGACTTATCAATCTCAAAAAACCATCAATTAAGCCGACATCGTCCCTTTTTCTTAATTGAATTGAATCATTTCTCATCCTTTTAACAATTCTTCGAGAACTCAAAGAAGCAGGGAGGGCAACTCCCGTTATCATAGTATTTGACGAGGCAAGCTTTAATCTGTTTAATCTTTCTTTTTGAGGTGTATAAAGCCAAACTTTACCCAAAAGCTCATATTCCAAATTTTTCATTCTTTCTTCATCGCTAAATTCGGGGTATGTTCTTGGAAAATGTCTTTTTTCCATTACTTCAATATCATGTAGATCAGATTTTGAAAAAATTACCGGAGCTTTTGTCGGTTTTGCATTTTTAATATCTTCTTTTGTTATTATAATTGTCTTAACTTTCGGTTGTTTAAATTCGATTAAACCTTTTGGAATTGGTTCATTTTTTTCAACATCATCAACAATAAGATTATTGTTCGTTTCCTGAAATTCCCCTTGAGAGCAAAAAGCCGCAAGAGGCAAAAACAAAGAATAAAAAATAATTGCATAAATTATGCAATATAGTATTTGAAGTTTTATATATTTATTCATCTTTAATCACGGTCATACTAACTTAATTAAAGAATAGAATATTTCCCCTGTCGTTTAATCGCCTTTAGCGATATTATACTTTTTAGCCAAAAGATTATAAAATTCCCCTAAGTTCAACTGTCTTTCCGTAAGGAAGGGTAATATTATTGGTTTTATGCGTAATATCCAAACACCTAAAACAAGCGCAGCAAAATTTCTTTGAATAATCAAGCAATAAGTCGTCAAGCGCCTTATCCTCAATATAAAAATCGCCAAAGATTATTCCTTTAATTTTTTCCTTTAATTTTTTATTGCGGTAAATTTCAAAAAGCATTTTATCAACTTTATACAAAGGCTCGTTTAAATCCTCCAAAAAAAGAATAATATCATCGTCGCATATTAATTCATCATTTGATAAAATGCTTACAATACTTGATAAATTACCGCCCCAGAGTTTGCCTCTTGCCTGTTTATGATTTATCGAAGTAAGGTTAATGTTAAAAATATTATTTTCTATAATTTCAATATTTCTGTCTAAATTTTCAACAAAACCGTTAGACACCATAAGCCCATGAAAGCATTGTACGTTTGTAAATTTATTCAATGCCGCAAGAAAAATTGAAGCGTCCGAAGAACCAAGATAAAATTTATTTGAATTTTCAAACTTTTTAAAATTAATTTTATCAACTATTCTTATTGCACCAAACCCCCCTCTTAAAGACACAACTAAATCAACTTCATTATCGCAAAAAGCAGCCTCGAAAAATTTGACTCTATTCTCGTCACTGTCTGAAAGATAGTTGCAGGCTGCATTTTCGTTATAATACTTTTTAATTTTAAATTTTTTTTCAAGAATTTCTATTTTTTTATTTATCTCAGAGATATTTCTTATATCTCCGCTTGGCGCAATCAGCGCAATAGTTTCAATTTTTTTCATGGTATAATTATAAAAGAGCATTAAAAATTTTACAATATTTAATAAATTTTATCTTTAATCAAAAATAAACACTAAATAAAAACACACCTTAAAGGGAATTAAGATGTGTTTTTATTTAAAAAGCTGTTAATTTTTAATAATTTACTTAGGCTTGTTCTTCTTCGTAAACTTCTTTAATTGTTTCTGAAGCAACAACTTCAACATTCAATTGAGCTTTAACTTTTGAAGAAAGTTTAATCGTCATAACAAAATTGCCTATATGATTAATCGGGCTATCAAGTATGATTGATTTTTTATCAATTTCCATACCGCATTTTGCTAATAGTTCTTCTGATAATTTTTTTGTTGTAATTGTTCCGAATAATTTTCCCGATTCGCCTGCTTTAGCACTTAATTCAATTTTGCCGATTTTTTCAATTTCTTCTTTAGCGGCAAGTGCTTCTTGGTGTAATTTTTCTGCTTTTGCTTTAATACGGGCAATATTTCTTTCTCTTTGAGCTAAAGCGCCTTGAGTTGCAACTTCTGCTAAAGAGTTAGGAATTAAGTAGTTTCTTGCATAACCGTCTTTAACGTTAACCAGATCGCCTACTTCACCTATATTTTGAACGTCTTTTTTTAATATAACCTGCATTTGGTTTTCTCCTTTTATAGTTTCTTTATTTTGTGATGAGCTAAGATTTATAATATTTTAAAAACAATTAAATATCAAGTTTGAAGATATTTAATTTTAAGCTTGTTTGGTTTTTGTTTGTTTTTTATCCTTTATATTTTCATTTTGCAATTCTTCTTTATCTTCTTTGATGTTTTTTTCGGACGAGTTATTTTTTTCTTGCAAAACTTCAGCTTGTTGGTCTTTTGCATCTTCTTCAGTCATTGCTTCAGCCAGCTCTTGAGCTTTTTCTTTTACGAGTTCTTCAAGCTCGCCTGCAATTTTATGAGTTTTTTTAATTTTCTCGTTTTGAGCCAATGCAATTGCTTCATCAATTTCTTCATCCGTTTTTGGTCTTATGACCGGTATACTTAAATTTAAAACTGTTGTATTTTCTTTTGCGTCTATGCTTAAATCAAAAGAATCTATATCTATTTCTAAATATTTTGAAATTGAATCAAGCATATCATCTTTAAGCATTTGCATTGCACGTTCTGAAAAACCGACCCTGTCTTGCATTAGAACACTTCTCAAACGACTTTTTGCAACAACTTTTGTTTCATCATTTTGTGAAGTAAAAAAACTTAAAACTCTGTCATATAAATCCGAAAATATATCTTTCATTCTAGCCCTGCGCTTTCTTAGAGAAGAATTTTTTAATTTTTTCCATTAATGTTGTAGGTACATCAATATCCAACAACGGCACTTCTTCACCGGTTATTCTTCTTGCAACATTGATATAAGCTGCACCTGCAAGAGATTTTTCATCATTTACAACAGGTTCACCTTTATTTGTTGATGTAATTATATTCATATCCTCGGGAATTACCCCTATTAAATCGCATGATAGAATTTCAACAACATCATCAACGCCCATCATGTCGTTTGATTTTATTAATTTTGGTCTTACACGATTAACCAAAAGGCGGTATCTTTCTACACCTTCTTTTGATTCTAAAAGTCCGATTATTCTATCTGCATCTCTTATTGCGCTCATTTCGGGAGTTGTTACAACTATTGCTTCATTGGCACCTGCAACGGCATTTTGAAAGCCTTGTTCAATACCTGCGGGGCAATCAACAAGAACATAATCAAACTCTTCTTTTAATTGTTCGCATATATTTTTTAACTGGTCTGAATCAACTGCTGATTTATCTCTTGTTTGAGCCGCAGCCAACAAACAAAGATTAGGATTTTTCTTATCTTTTACAAGCGCCTGTTTTAATTTGCAACGTTCTTCAACAACGTCAACAATAGTATAGACAATTCTATTTTCTAAACCCAACAATAAATCCAAATTTCTTAAACCTATGTCTGTGTCAATAAGAACAACTTTATTGCCCAAATTAGCCAAGGCTGTACCTATATTAGCCGAGGTTGTGGTCTTACCTACCCCACCTTTTCCTGATGTAATAACTATTACAGAACCTGCCATTTTTTTATTGCTCCTTTAATTTTGATTTATCTTGAATAACATAATTTCACCATCAACAACCCTTGCTTCTTCGGGTGTGAAGATTGATGATCTGAGTATGTAAGGAATGTTTGTGCCATCAGGTCTTCTTGAATAACAGCTTCCTATTCTCAACTGGACGGCATTCATTTTCAGTGCTCTTATTTTTGCGTTTGTATTACCGCTCATTCCCGCATGCGCAATGCCCGATAAAACGCCCCAAACGGTTATATCACCGATTGCACGAATTTCACTTCCGGGGTGACAATCACCAATTATAACAACATTGCCTTCAGACTCAAGAATTTGACCCGAACGCAATGTTTGATTAACATAAGTTGTACTTTTTGAATCGGATATTACAGGACTTGTTGTTGCTGTTTCATAAAAATCAACTTCTTCCCAACTGTCCTCTTGAAAATTGTTCTCATCATAGGCTTTTTTATAAACACCTATTGAATTTTTTTCCGCATTTTCAAATTCTTTCTCAAGCTCCATTGTTGCGGCTTTTGACATATTTTGTTGAACAAAAACGGCTGTATCGCTTTTAGAAAAGTTATCAGCTTCGTTTAAGACTTCTTGTGGTCTTGTATACTGCGAAGATACTTGATAGTCAATTGTGTGGAAGTCCTCTTTAGGGTTTATTCCCGCTTCTTTTAAGTCGGATGAAATGTCTATACTTTCCTGTTGTCTTTTAAGTGCGTCTAAATCAGCTTCAAAGTGTAAATTATTAACATCTTTAAGAGCTATTATATCTTTCTTTTCTTCAGCCTTTGGCATGGAAAACGGCTGAAAAGAATTTATTTCCTCTTGCGTGTCGTATTTATCCGCAACCCTTTTTTCAATCGGCTTTTGCACAAAAATATTCATATTTTCAACAATTGCAATTGTTTCGGGATTGGTTGTTTCAATCGTGTCCAAACTACATCCGTAACTTGTTATTAAAGATTGAATGCTTAACAGTTGGGATTGATTTAAATAATTATCGTTTAGTTTTAAAACTATGCTTTTACCGGTGTGGTTGAGCGTTTCCAGAGCTAAAGACAAATTGTTTATAATTTCACCTGTGGTGGTGCAATTACCCAAATCTACAACAAAATATTCGTTATCATACATAATTGTAAAATACCTTAAAATAATACTCATTGTTACATTACATTAAACAAGCTTTAACTACAATTATTTATAAAGGAATGTAAATTTATAAATTTTAAAGTGTTGTATATACACTATCCAATAAAAACATATATTATATATAGCTTATTCAAAATGATTAAATTATAAGATAAAAAAAAGGGGCAATAAGCCCCAAACTGTCTGGAATTAAGAATAGCTGGAAGTATGAAAAAGATTAATTATATATAATAATATTTGAGATAAAAAAACAATTACTCACTCGGGTAGTTTATATGTACAAGAAAAAAACATATAAATAATTGATTAAGTGTAAAATTAACAGTTAATCGATTATATCATAAAGTAAACTCTGAAAGGCTTAAATAGCTTGAAAAAAATAATTTTAAAAAAAGACTTGACAAAATTAATTTTAGGTGCATAATAAAAATATAAAGATAAAGTGTTTAACAAACACTAATAACTAAAGAAAACAAGAGGTGAGAAAACCAAAATGTTATCAGTAAATGCAATAAAGAATGTACAAAGTACAATTAATAATAAAACAAACAACAACAGAAATATAAGTTTCAAATCCGGTGTTCAAACAAATTATGGAGCTGATGTTATCAACAACGCTTCATCAATCGAAAGAGAAGGAAATTTCTTAACGGATTTCTTGGGAACAATCAAACAATCTCCACTGTTTTTCGAAGCATTCTTCCAAAGACAAGTAAATATTGAAAAAGGATTAGAAACTCAAACAAATAAAATTAACGCTTTAGCGTAATAGAAAAAGCATTATCAACACCTAACAACACAATCTCGAAGCATAAACAACAACACAACAGCCTTATCAATTCTGATAGGGCTTTTTAATTTTTAAATTTAAATAGTTATTTTGGATAAGTTGATAATTTTCAAATAATTTGTATAATAATAAAAAAAGGAAAAAAGAATGAAAGAAAGACTTTTAAACGTTATAAAATGGATTTTAATTACTTTGGGTGTTTTGTTTTTGCTTCAAATTTTATTCGTAGTAGGAGCCGTTATTGGCGCTTCCAACTTTGCAAAAACCGATACTAACATTGTAAACAGCTCAAAAAATAAGCTAAAACAAATTCAAAGCGTAATTGATTATGTTGAAGATTACAAAAATAAAAACGGAAAATATCCGCAAACCATTCAAAACGTTAAAGTTAAAAATAATGTTTATTATGATTATTCAACCTCTGATGATTTTAACTGCTACACCATAAAAACCAAAACCAAAAAAGACAACATGGTACAGCAATATCAACACTGTTCTTTTAAAAGCGAGGGCTCAAGCTCAAATTCGGAAAGTTACAGTGAATATAGCGAAAAATAAAATATTTAGAGAAATGTTAAGCATGCCTTACAAAAATATTTAATTTTCTTTATTTTAAATTACAATATTTTTGTAAGGAGAATTTATGAAAAAAGTTGTAATTGTTGTTTTTTGTTTATTGATTAATTTCTGCCACGCTGCAACAAATTGGAACAGCGAAGCAAGTTTAAAAAGAGTTAATAAAATCGGCACAAAAATTTTACAAGCAAATAATGTAAATTATCCTATTGAATTTAAAGTTTCCGACACGGATGACGTTAATGCTTATGCAAATTTAGACAAAGAAATTTACGTTTTTCGAGGTCTTTTGGAATACGTTGAAAACGACGAAGAGTTAGCGGGAGTTATATCTCATGAAATGGGGCATATAGTTAACGGGCATTGCGCTAAGCAAGGCGTTCTCGGAACGGGGATTGCAATATTAACAAGCCTGTTTACAAAAAATCAGGTAATAAACTCTTTTTCGCAGTATGCAGCAACAAGCAAAATCTCAAGAAATGATGAATATGAAGCCGATATCACGGGTGTAGACTTAATGACAAAAGCAGGCTACAACCCCCTTGCAATGATATCTCTGTTGAATAAAATTTCCCAAAATTATATTGACATCCTGCAATCTCACCCGAGCGGAGACAAAAGGCTGTTAAATGTTTATGATTACATTGAATACAATTATCCCGATATTTTGAAAAAAGGCTACAATACAGAGTCATACAACAAAGCTTTAATCTCGCTTCAAAGTGCGGTAAATGAAAGAAATTCATCAGCAAAATTAAGCGAAAAGTATGTTTCAAATCAAGAAAAACTCTTGACTAAAAAGGAAAAAAGAGCCGTAAAAATGCAAGGTACAAATTCTGTTTGGGACGGTTATTATTCAACTTTACAAAGCTTAGCCAACTAAAAAAATTATTATAATTATATAATAATATATATTATCAGCCTTTAATTGTTAATCTTTCCAAAAATCTTGCAAAGCGTACTATCGGATTTTCTTCATCTTTAGATATGGAATCGACAAGTATTGTCATTGTATTTGCTCTAATTCCCGCTAAAATATCGCTTAGGGGTCTGTCGCCTATCATTGCTGCTTGACTTGAATCAACACCAAAATCAAGGCAGGCGGTTAATAAAATTTCGGGATTAGGCTTGTTTGCCTTGTAGTAAATCGGTATATCTATTTGTTCTTTTGCTGTTTTTATATAATTTCTGTTTTTATTGTTTGTTATAATTGCAAGTTTAAAATTCATTTTTAAATCATTCAAAAATTGAATTGTTCTAAAAGAAAATTTCCCGCTTTTTGATTTCATCAAAGTTGAGTCTAAATCAAAAAAAAGCGCTCTTATTCCTCTTTTTTTAAGTTCTGTAATATCAATATCATAAATTGAATTTAAATTAAAGTCAGGTTTTAAAAGCATTTAAACCTCTTTCATTCCTTTCGTTCTAAGAAGAGCATGGCCTTCTTCTTTTTTCCATTCGTCATTATTGCATTCAAAGTATAAATTTATCTCATCATTTGTATTTGCGACATTTACTTCACCTAACTTCTTGTGAACAATTTTAGCTACTTTAGCTAAAGTGCTGTAATGTGGTGTTATAATTTCAATTTCATCATACAACAAAATTTTATTTTTAATTAAAACCTGATAAAAATTATCTTCTTTTTTTTGAACTATTCCTAAAAAATCGGCTCCTGCTAAACCTTTTGAAATATCATAAGAATAAGAGTTTGTGTTGTTGTCTCCCATAAAAAAGCCTTCGCAGTAGCCCCTGTTTCCAACTTTTTTTAATTCTTCAAAAGCAGCTTCACTATCTAATTTGCCATCAATTACATTTCTATATGTTTTAGCAACCGCTGAAACATAATAAAGACTTTTTGTTCTTCCTTCAACTTTAAATGAGTCAATTCCAAGATTTACAAGGTCTTTAATATATCTTACAAGGCACAGGTCTTTTGTTGACATTATATGAGAGCCTTTATCGTCCTCTACAATTTCATAGTATTCATCGGGTCTGGTTTGCTCAACAAGTTTATAGCTCCAGCGGCAAGCTTGAGCGCAATTACCTTGGTTTGCTTGTCTTGAACCTTTTGTCATATAATCAGAGAGCAAACATCTGCCCGAATATGCCATACACTGCGCACCATGGATAAACATTTCAAGTTCAATATCGGGACAATTTTTTCTTATTTTTTCAATTTGTTTATAGGAAAGCTCACGAGCTAAGATTACTCTTCTTGCACCCATATCCCGCCAAAATTCAACAGCTTTTGAATTTAGAATGTTTGTTTGAGTTGAAATATGAATATCGATATCAGGGATATTTTCTTTTATAACTTTTAATATTCCAAAGTCAGATATAATAAGCGCATGGGGCTTTGCTTCTTTAATAATATCAAGAGTATTATAAAGCTTTTCAATATCATCATCATAAGCAAAAATATTTAAAGTACAGTATACTTTTTTATTCAGTTTATTTGCAATATCAACCGCTGTTTTTAAGTTTGTTTCATCAATAAGTTCACCCTTCCTTAGAGCCCTTAGAGAAAAATCAACAAGACCCAAGTAAACAGCGTCTGCGCCATAATAAAACGCATATTTCATTTTTTCAATACTGCCCGCAGGCATTAATAATTCACTCATTACTAAATCCTATCATAAAAATAAAATTTGTGTTAATATAAATTAATATAAAGGAGTAATTATGAAAAACGGTTTACTGTGTACTTTATTTTCCCTGTTATTTTGTGCTTGTACCAATGTTGTAAGTTCTAATACAGATATAGACCTTGTTACTTTATTCTCTTCAAAGCCTGAAACTCAAAATAGCGCTTGGGTAGGAACTTTTCAGCTTGCTTTTAATGATATGAAAGACAAAGTTCTAAAGCTTGATAAAATTGAATTTGCTAATGAAAAACCGACAGATGAGCTTATCGGATTAAACAAAGAAGAATTTAATTCTTCAATGTTAAATGAAAGTTCATACTATACAAGCTATGGATTAGTTTTACCCGCTGCAAAAGAAAAAATTAAAAAAGATATTAAAGAAAAATTCAGCGAAAATTCAGATGTAGTTGATGGAATGGATTGGACACCCGCCCCCGGAAAACACTACGCTTATGCAATGTTAAAAAAACAGTTTGAATTTTTAGAAGCATTTGATAAACTTTCTAAAGCTTCTTTTAATAATTCTTCTGAAGTTTATGATTACTTTGGAATAAATGAAAATTCAAACGAAGCTTTAAATAAAAATCTTAAAGTGCTGTTTTATAACAATAAAGATGATTATGCCGTTTCTTTGCTTACCAAAAACGGAGATATTATATATCTATATAGAACAGATGAAAATAACGACTTTAAAACACTGTATGAAAAAATGTTAAATAAAAAAGAAAACTATAAAGGTTCAACTAAATTTAACGACACTGACACTTTTAAAGCTCCAAATTTAAAAATTAAAACAATAAGAAACTATGAAGAGCTTATTAATAAAACAATTAAAAACACTTCGCATTATTTCAGCAAAGCGCTTGAAACTATTGAGCTTGAGCTTGATAATAAAGGAGGAAAAGTTAAATCGGAAGCAATAATAATACAGGAAGATACCGTTGCAGCAAATATCGAACCTGTTATAGCACCAAGGCACTTTAATTTTGATAAACCGTTTGTAATGTTTTTAATTGACTCGGGTAAAGATGACCCTTATTTGGCTTTAAGGCTTGAAAATTTAACTCAAATCGGAACAAATAAGTAATATAAATAAGGAAAAAGTAATGAAAAAAATATTTTTAATGCTATTAGCAGCTCTTACTCTTTGCGCTTGTTCAAATGTTGAACAAGTTCAAGCAGCCAAAGATTTTGAAATTACACCTTTGTTTTCAACAAAATCAAATGCTCAAAATAAAATTTGGGTGGGAACTTTTCAACTTGCTTTTAATGATATGAAAAATAAAGTCTTAAAGCTTGATAAAATTGAATTTGTTAATGAAAAACCGACAGATGAGCTTATCGGATTAAACAAAGAAGAATTTAATTCTTCAATGTTAAATGAAAGCTCATACTTTACAAGCTATGGAGCGGTTTCTGAGCAAGCAAAAGAAGGAATAAAAAAAGGTATAAAAGAAAAGTTCAACGAAACTTCAGATATAATTGACGAGCTCGACTGGACACCTGATGAAGGTAAATATTACGCTTACGCTATGCTAAAAAAACAATTTGAATTTTTAGAAGCATTTGATAAGCTTGATGATGCGCCTTTTAATAATTCTGATGAAAAATATAAATATTTTGGTATAAAAGACGACTCTAAAAAAGAATTGGATAATAATATCCACGTATTTTTCTATAACAATGAAAATGATTATGCAATATCTTTAAAAACAACAAATAATGATCAGGTTTATCTTTATAGAACGGATAAAAATGCCGATTTTAAAACATTGTATGATGAAATGAATAAAAAAAGCTTAGCTTATGAAGGAGAAAGCGAATTTAGAGCAATTGATACTTTCAAAGCGCCCAATTTAAAAATTAATGAAATAAGAAAATACACAGAACTTCTAAAAAAGACAATTGCAGGTACTTATAATCCTCCGATATGCTTTAAGGAAGCAATAGAAACAATTCAATTAGAGCTTGACAATAAAGGAGGAAAGGTTAAATCGGAAGCAATAATAATGACAATGAAAAACTCGCTTGTAGCGCTTGATGAGGAACCTAAACCAAGACACTTTAATTTTGATAAACCGTTTGTAATGTTTTTAATTGACTCAGGCAAAAACGACCCTTATTTAGCTTTAAGGGCGGATGATTTAAAATATTTTCAAAAGTAAACAATTAATATAAGAAAAATAACCTGCAAATTTAACCATATAGCTTATTTGCAGGTTATTTTTTTAGGCATAATCAGAGCCCGTTTTATAATTTATGACATATAGAATTAAACTTTCTTTTTAAAATTTATTTTTTATGTTATCTTTAATATGTGGAAAAGAAAATATTATTTTTAGATTATGATGGCGTTTTGTTTGATACACTTAAAGAAGTGTATCTTGTTTGCAGAAAGCATTATAAAAATATTTCAATGTTAAACAGTGTTGATGAAAATGAGTATCATCTTTTTTCAAAGTATAAATATCTTTGTTATAATATTTGGATGTTTTATTATTACGACCCTATAATATTCAATTGTTCAAATGAAGCGGAAATTGAAGAAAAATTTTTCAATGCGCTCAAGAAGAGAAACTTTGAAAAAGAAAATTTATTTTGTGATGAATTTCTTAAAATTAGAGCGGATTTAGTAAGAAATAACTACGATTTTTGGAAAAATTTAGAACAACCCTTTGAATTTTTCCAAGCAGTTAAAAACATATATCAGCAAAATAAAACAGATGTTGCAATTGTTTCAAAAAAGAATAAACAATCTATCTTAGAAAGGTTTGAGCTGAACGGTTTTGAAATAAATCCGAATATGGTTTTTGCAAGAGAATTTTTGACAAATTATTCAACTAAAGGTGAATTTTTAAGCGAATTTTTAGAAAAAAACAATTACACAAGCGCAATTTTTGTTGATGATAACATAAACAACATTAATACAAATAAAAACCCGAAAATTAAAAATATACTTGCCCTCTGGGGTAATACCGCCCCTTATTCAAAAGGCGGTTACAGCCAAAAAGAGGCAATTGAGCTTATAAACAACTATTGCAATTCAAGATAATGTTTTGTGCGAGGGCTTAAATTTTTATAGCCTATATTAACATTTCTTTGCTTTTGAGCGTTAAAGTCGGCAATTTCTACAACGTTTTTATTGCCTGTGTTTGTAATCTCAAGCGCACGTTCTAACTTTGCCATTCTCATTTTTGCAAAGATATTAAACGGATTTATTTTTTTAACAATTTCATTATCTTTTATCTTGGCTTTTAATTTTTTATTTTTTCCAAGGTAATCTGTATAATAAACAATTGTCTTATTGTTAATTTCAACATTTCGAGACGTACTAAAGTATACATCCGAATTAAGCATACTCCAAGTTCCCTGATTATTCTGCTTTAAAACAACAAGCTGATAATTTGCAACTTTATAAAAAGCCCCGTGCTTTACAATTCCTACAATTTCTTTTTTGGAATCATTGTCAACGTCGCAATAATAACTTACGGTATCAACCCCATAAGTATTGTATTTGTTTTCAATAAAATCACTTAAAATATTATTTGAACTTTTATTTCCGCCATTGTTAAAGTTTAGCACCGCAGCATAAGAACTTGTGCTAAAAAGAAAAATGGCAATCACAACTATAAACTTCTTAATAATCATAGATTAATCTTAATCGATTACTTTAAAAAAAGCAAATATAAAATTTTACTTAATCAATCAACTTGAGCTATTTTGCCCTGAAAGCTTTGTGCCGGATACGCTGTAGTGTGCTGTTTCTTTTTTAAGAAATTTATCTTCTTTGTTATAAAACTCAACAATAAAATCGTCGCTTCCAAAAAAACTGTTGTTTGATAAATCAAACTTAACCGTTTCTTTGTATACAACTTTTCCTTCTTGGTTATTTGATGTTTTTTGTCTTTCAAATTTTAGAGTTTTATTGTCTAATGATTTTTCCCTGACAATAATTTCACTATGCGCACCGCTTTGCAGATTTTCCAAAATTAAAACATTGGAATAACCCGACAAAACCCAAATATCCCTGCTTTCATAGTTAAATAAATTTAAATTTGTTGCATTTTTTAATTTTGAAATTACCGCCCATGAGCCGTAAAACCCATAAGGAATATACTCCTCGCTAACTCCTCCTTTAAGAGTAGCAGCATGAGAATTAAATAAAAGCATTAAGAAAAAAATTATAATAAGTTTTTTCATATTTTGATTTTAATTAATTTCAGATAAAATTCAACCCAAGGATTGAGGATTTTTAAAATTAGTAAGTTATTATAATAGTGTGGGGGTATATTTTTGAAACAAGCATTCTCAGTATTGGTTCTTTTGATAATGATTATGGCATTGATTTTAAATCAAATGCTTCCTGCCGATGCTGCCAAAAAAACCTCAAAGAAAAAAGGCATGAGCACAGATGCCATAACTGAAATTACTCAAGGCGTCGATAATTTAACCAAAAAGATTTACGAAAGAGAACTCTATACTCCCGAAGATTCAAAAAATTTAATCGAGCTAAAAATCAAGCTTGACGCACAAATGGACGTTTTACCCGAAGCCGCTTTTGCTCCGATTTATTATAAACTCGGAAATATTTATCGCATGCGAGGAGCTGAAAAAGAAGCGATTACCTGTTATCAAACAATTATAGAAAATTTCTCCGATACTGCCTACGGTCCTAAATCAAGAGATATTTTAGAAGAAATGGGAATAGAAATTAAACTTCCTGCTCAAGACGAGGATGAAGAGGAAGAAATATAACTTTTTTATGATTTTATGCTGCTTTAATAAGTATTGTTAACTTTTATCAAATTAAGCAGGCTATAATATTTGAGTTGTAATTAAAGGTCCGTCCTCGCAAGCGATAACAGTATGTTCAAAATGCGCAGAAGGCATTTTATCATCCGTAACAACAGTCCAATCATCAGCAAGAGTATGGACTTCGTCGCAGCCAAGGTTAAACATCGGCTCAATTGCAATTGCGCAATTTTTTTTGATTATAATATCCGTGTTGGTTCTGTAATTATACAAAAACGGCTCTTCATGCATATTCTGTCCTACGCCATGCCCTCCGTATTGTCTTACTATTCCCAAGTCGCAAGCTAAAGCAACATCTTCAATTGCTCCTGAAACTTCTTCAAGCTTGTTTTCGGGTATCATTTTTTCAATTCCTTTAAAAAGAGCTTCTTTTGTTGCGTCTAAAAGCTTTTGAACCTGAGGCTTAATTTTACCCACCGGATAAGTCCAAGCGCCATCTCCAACCATGCCTCTAAAGGTTGCGCCGACATCAATTGAAATTACATCGCCTTCTTTTAAAAAAACATCTTTTGACGGTATTCCATGAACAACCTGTTCATTAATTGAAGCACAGATTGAATTAGGAAAACCATTGTAGCCTAAAAACGTAGGAATGGCTTTATTTTTCTTTATAATATCATAGGCAATTTTATCAAGTTCAAGAGTAGAAATTCCCGGCTCAATTACTCGTGCCATTTCCTGATGAACAAGAGCTACAATATTTCCTGCCATACGCATTAGTTTAATTTCTTCTCTTGACTTTTTGTGTATCATGGTTTGTTCCTTTTAATTTGTTGCCTTAATTTACATTTACACTTACATTATAGCAAGGATAAAATAAAAAATATTTTTCTTTTCAGCTTAAAACAAGATAAATTTAAAATTTAACTCAAAAAAACGCTTGTTACTTTTATCCTGATTAAATTTTGGGCTTGCGCTGTTTAAAAAGTATACATCAAAAAGACTAAATTTTTAAAATACATTGAAATTTTTATCTCGAATGTCGATAATTAACATGTAGTAAATAAAGAAAAAGTATGAATACCATCACACAAATCAAATTGTCAAAAGACGATTTTTTGGTTAATTTTGACAACTCCTCATTAAAATTATCTTATAAAAATAAGCCTGACAAATATCTTGTTGATATCAGCCACTTAAATTTAATAAATGCAGTAAAAATTGCAATTTTATGCTCAACTTATTGTTTTATTAAAAACTTCAAGAAAAAAATCTGCTGGATTGTAAAAGATGAAGAAACGCTTAGAGCTATTTCAATTTTACGTCTTAGAAACATTGAACAGATAATACAGGACAATCAAAAAGAAAGAAAAATATTAGCTTCATGAACATACTGGAAGGTATTAAACAACAAAAAATTTACGGAATTATAAGAGAAGACGACCCTAAATATTCCATAGAAATTGCCAACGCCTATATTGAAGGGGGAATAAAGTTTATTGAGTTAAATTCACCCCTTGAGGCATTGGAGAATATTTCAAAGAATGATAATGTTGTAATAGCACAAGGCGGAATTATAACCACCCAACAGGCGCATAATGCGCTCAGGTGCGGCGCTAAGATTATCTCAAGTCCGATTTTTCAAACAAACCTTGTAAGGTTTGCAACTTGTTATAAGACTTTTCTAATTCCTTCCGTTACAACTCCAAATGAAGCATACAACGCTTGGAGAGCGAGAATGTCTTTGATTAAGATATACCCTGTTGCCGAGATGGGCGGGGTTGAATATATTCAAGATATGGTTAAACCAATGCCGTTTTTGAATTTGCTTCCTTGCGGATTTGTAAAATCGGATGAAATTAAAGGATATTTAAATGCAGGGGCAATTGCAGTCGGTATAGGCAGAGAATTGTATGCCAAAAACAGTTATGAAGAAATTGTAAAAACAGTACGTGAAGTAGTGGAAATGGTTAGATAAATTTTTTTTAGGTCAAAACGGATTTATTCTGTTAAATCCGTTTATTTTTTTGTGGGAGTGTTTGATAATTGTAGGGTAGACTTTAGTCTACCATCCTAAAACCGTCTTGCAGGTTTTGTTTTTAACTTAGTACATGGTGGAGCGAAGTCCGCTCTGTAACTCTGCTGTAATTTCGAGGGTTAATATGAGGCTGGGTGTTTCAGGGTTTAAAATTTTCATACTGACACTATTTACAAGACAAAATTTCATCAAAAATTTAAATTTTATTTTTTTTATGCAATAATAAAAAAATGAAAACAATAATTAAAAAAAGATTTATATTAGCCTTTATTTTTGCAATAGTATTTTGCATTATAACAAACAAAACTTGGTATAAAACAGATGACTTACCTGTTAAGTTTGACATATCATCAAACGGAAATTTCACTATCAACGTTGTATACAACAAAAAAAATGACGATAATTTTAAAAAAACAAAAGGCGCAATCAAAACGGTTCATCTTAAAGGAAATTCCAAAATACTTTTTAACGCACACATAAAACATCCTAAAAGAATGAAGTTAATATTGATTCCAAATGACAACTCGGAAAAAATTTACATAAGCAATATTGAATTAAACAATAAAATTAAGCTTGATGATTTAAGCAAATTCAAGGCAAAAAATGCAGATATAAAAATTCAAAACAATACAATTCTTCTAGACCCCCCCCCTCAAGCCGATAATTATTCAAAAACAAAACCTCACGTAATCGAGCTTATATACACAGAGGCTTTAAATACACACTGCAAGTCGCATATTGATTTCCTTTTGTTTACAACAATTTTTGTACTAAGTTTTTTAGTTTTATATAAGTTATTTAACCTTGGCGCAAAGTATAAAATGCAGTCAAAATCAACAATTGACATCACTTTTGTTTTAATATTTTTCATATTCCTTTTTATTCCAATGTTTCACTTAAACCATGATTGCTACTTTCAAGTAGAACTACGGTCTTTAAATAACTTCCCAAAGTCTTTTTCTTTAGAATTTGGTAAAGAATTTAGCAGCGCTTTTAACGACAGATTTAATACAAGAAAATTTCTTGTGCCTTTTTATACAAATTTAAAATATAAACTGCACACAAAATATGCCGAAACAAACCTTGGATATGTCTACAAAGATTCAAGATGGATGTTTATAAATCAAACAAAAGAAATTTTAAACGATGGTTTAACACCAATTGACGATGAAACATTAAATAAAATTACAAGCAACATTAAAACCCTTTTAAATTATGTTAAAAAGAATAATATTAAGCTATATATCGTAATTGTTCCAACAAAAGAATTTATCTACCAAGAGGAAGACATCTATCATAAAAATTATGAACATGAAAATTCTTATCAGGTTGTAAAAAAAGTTAAAAAAGAACTTAATTACGATATAATCTATCCGAGTGAAGAATTTAGAAAATTAAAAAAAGAAAAGACTATTTACTATAAAACCGATCACCACTTAACGGATGAAGGTTCTTATGAACTTTATAAGATTATTACAAAAAGAATTAATAAAGATTTTAAAGATATTAATATAACTCCCTTAGAAGATTTTAAGGTTTCTTATAACAACCTTGTAAGGCATAACGGGGAAAGGATTTTCGACAGAGGGGGCAATCTGACAAGAAGTTATATTAAAGACGATAAAAGATTGTTGAAAGATAAATACAAATACTATGATTACAAAGACTTAAACACTCTGCAAATAGAAGAACATTTTCCCTTTGGTAAACAAATAAACCCAAAAGGGAAATATAGCGTTTTTATTGTCGGTAATTCCATGATAGAAAGTTTATCATACTTTTTAAACACAAATTACCATAAAATTGTTAAATACAGATTTAATTCAAGCATTGAAACTCCAAAAAGGCAATCAAGAATGGATATGAAAGGCTATGAACCTTTTATTGAACAAGAAAAACCCGATATTCTTTTTGTTATTCTCTCAACGGGCAATATATTGGAGTTAGAAGGCTTATATGTTGATATGATTTAAGCTTTTTTGCTAAAACCTGAAATATATAAAAGGATTGTAAGTCGAGAGAGAAATTGAAGCGGTTGATAAAACAAACAAAATTAAAAGAAAAACATTCACTGCTAATTTTACAACCTTGTTTTCAATCAGCAAAATATTCTTAAATATGTCAAGAGAACATATAACTGCAAAAAACAAAGCAATATATTCATAAATGCTTAAATAATAAGGAATTGTTTGAATAGTTTGAATAGGATGAATATTAAAAATATTAAACATATTTTTAATATAGCTTAAAGCATAGCCTATATTGTCCGCTCTAAAAATTACCCAACCGACTATAACAACTAAAAGAGTATAAACGCTTTTTATCAACAACGTTTTATTATTGCCTTGAATTTTATGGAAATTGGTAATTTTTTCAATTATAAGGAAAAAAGCATACCAAATCCCCCAGACAATAAAATTCCAGCCTGCTCCATGCCAAATACCCGTAAGTAAAAACACTAAAAGCAGATTAATACATGTTCTTTTTAATCCTTTTTTGTTGCCGCCCAAAGGTATGTAAACATAATTTTTAAACCAGGTTGATAAAGATATATGCCATCTTCTCCAAAATTCCGTAACGGATTTTGACATATAAGGATAGTTAAAGTTTTCACAAAACTCAAAGCCAAATATTAACCCCAACCCTATTGCCATATCGGAATAACCCGAAAAATCAAAAAAGATTTGAAAACTGTAACAAACAGCACCCAACCAGCTTATAGGCATTGTGACATCCGCAGGGTTTTGTGAGAATATTTTTTCAACAACTTCTCCCGCTACATTAGCTATAAGTACTTTTTTAGAAAGCCCGATGATAAATCGTTTAAGCCCGATACATACTTTATCAAAACTTTCTTGCCTATAATCAATTTGATTTTCTATATCATGATATTTAATAATCGGCCCCGCTATCAGTTGAGGAAAAAGACAGATATACAAAGAAAGTTTATATATATCTCTTTGAGGTTTAACTTCTCCTCTATAAACGTCAATTATGTATGACATCGCCTGAAAAGTATAAAAAGAAATCCCTATCGGCATTATGGCTTTAATAAAGTCTATATTTGAATGAAAAAGAAGATTTATACTCTCGATTAAAAAATTAAAATATTTAAAGTAAATTAAAAAGGAAAGATTTAATAAAATAATAAGAAATAAATTTAATTTGGTTCTTCTGACACTTATTAATACAGCTCCGAAGTAGTTAATAAGAATAGTTATAAGCATTATTGCAAAATATCTCGGCTCACCCCACAAATAAAAAATCATGCTTGCAATAAGCAACAAAAAATTGCGGTATTTTTTATTAATAAGAAAATATAATACACAAACTATCGGTAAAAAGAAATATATAAATGTCATTGAACTAAAAAGCATTTTTATTTCCGCATTATCTCTCTTTCAATTAATTATAACAAAAAAATATTTCGTTATAACATTATTTTTTTGTGCTAAAATACCCCTATGAAAATAAGGTTTACGAATAAAATTTTTAAAATCGAAAAAACATCGGATATAAATTATAAATATACAAAAGTATCATTTCTTTTTCTAAAGTTTTCTCACAAGAGGAAGAATAAAGAAATTCCGCCCGGAAAATATTCAATCGCAGATGAAAGCAACAAAATATTTATCAAAGAAAACGGAATTTTAAGAGAGGCGGAAGAAAAAATCCCGGGGCTTGCAATTGAATTAAAAGGCTCTAATAATACTATTATTATTGAATATCCTACCCGTTTTATCGATTCATACATTAACTGTTGGGGTAATAACGGTAAAATTATTATAGAAAAAACAAAAAATAAATTAATTAATTTAAGAATATATATGGCTTCTAATGATGGAGAAAAACTCCTTGAAAACAGATGTGTTCATATTAAAAAGAATGCTTCTTCAGGTGGAGGGGGGGGGTTAGCTATTTTTTGCTGGTCTGAAAATTCCCATGTTACAATTGGCGAAGACTGTATGTTTTCTTTTGGTATAAAGGTGCTTTGCGGGGATGGGCACTTGTTTAAAGATAGAAAAACAGGTGAATATATAAATAATTATGACGGATGTTTTGTTGAAATCGGTAATCATTGCTGGGTTGGAATGAATGCTGCCATTTGCAAGAATGTAAAAATTCCGGATGGTTGCATAATAGGAGTAAATTCCGTTGTAACAAAAAGCGTTAATGAGAATAACGTTGTTTTAGCAGGAAATCCTGCAAAAGTTGTCAGAAAAGATATTGAATGGCAAAGAGAAGTTAAGTTTGAAAATTAAAAACATCAAACAGGCTCAAAACTTCTTCTGTTGTTATTCCTTTGAAATAATTATCAAATTTAACTTTGTTTAAATTTTCAATATTTTGCCCGATTAGATTTTTTTCAAGTTCTTCAATGTCACAAAGAGCAAAAAAATCACCGCTAAAAACTATTTGTTTTATTTTTTTATTTTCGATAAGGCAATTCACTTCAAGCGAGCCAAAGTTGAACTTTCTTTTGTTTGAGAAATTAAACTCGGGCATTTTATTATAATTCCAAGATTTTTTTTCATATTTTTGCTCTTGGAGTTTTTTAATTTTTGAAATATCGTAATCGGATATTTTGTATTCTTTATCGGGTGCAAAATTTTTCTTAATTTTTGTTTTAATTTCTTCGATATTAATTTTTTTATTTTGTATATCATTAAGATTTAAGACCTTGCTTTTAATTGAGGGAAGAGCGCAGGAGTCATCAAACTTTATTTTTGGCATAAGCACTTTTGATAAGATATCTAAATCACTTTGAATTAAAAGCGTTCCATGATGAAGTAATTTATTATCCGTGATATATTGGGCATTTCCCGAAATTTTAAAATCTTTATAGAAGATATCATTGCGACCGCTAAAATAAACATCATATCCCAGTTCTTTTAAAGCTTGTATTATTGGGAATGATAGGGTTTTTATATCATTGTTTTTTTGATTATTTGTAATTATAGAATAATTCAGGTTGCCAAGGTCATGATAAACCGCCCCGCCTCCCGAGTTGCGCCGTACGATTTTTATTTTGTTTTCATTTGCATAGTTTAAGTTAATTTCTTCAAAGATATTTTGATATCTGCCGATTATTGCGCTCTTGTCGTTTTGCCAAAGCATTATACAGGTATCGAAGTGAGCTTCGGAATTGAAGAAATATTCTTCAAAAGCAAGGTTGTAGTATGGATTGTAGGAGTTTGTTTCAAGATAATAAATCATAGGTGTATTATATAACAAAAATTAGTTATGGATGGTGGAGCGAAGTCCGCCCTATGGCGGGAAGTTATAATTGTGAGTAATTGTAGGGTAGACTTTAGTCTACCGACCACGGCTAAAAATTAATCAATCATAAGTTTGCAATTAATTCAACGATTTTTTCCTTGTTTATTAAAACCCTATTTTCAAGCTTTGTATTAGCCGGGATTGAGCGAGGATTTGACGACAAAAGATTAATTTTCTCAATTAAATTTTTACCTTGTTGTAATTTTTGGAGTTCCGACAAAACAACGCTTCCCCAATTTGCGCCATAATTACACTCTTCAATAACAACAACGTTTGATGTTTTTTTCAATTTCTCAAAAACAGATGACATTTGACAAGGGTACAATTGAGAAGGGATAAATATTTCCGCTTCAATTTCATAATCAACAAGCAGCTCAAGCGCACAATCTAAAACCATAGAGCTAAGCCCGCCCGTTGTAATAATTGAAACATCACACCTGTTTGAATCAGTTGAAATATGCGCCCAATTCTCATCCTCTTTAAGCGTTTCAACCTTAAACAAATTCTCTTCATCCGTTTTAAACATTTTTTGATTATATGCGCTTTTTTCTTCAAAAAACATACAGAGCTTGTTTTTGTTCAGCATTTGCTCAAATACTTTTTTATTATCATGATATGGCGACATTTCAAAAACAAATACATTATTAATACCCATGAAATATTTTTGCATACTTTGGCTGTGTGTCGCACCATAACCCCTATAACCTCCGTTAGCGCTTCTTATTATCATGGGAAGTTTTAGCTCTACTCCGTACATATCAGGATATTTTGAACAAAAATTCAAAATCATATCAAAACCAAGGGTCATAAAATCGGAAAACATAAAGTCTACTATCGGTTTATAGCCTGACATAGCAAGCCCCGCAGCAAAACCCGTAAAGCTTTCTTCGCTTATCGGAGTTGAAATTACCCTATCCGGGCATAATTCGCTCAAACCCTTTTCAACCTTGTATGCTCCGTTATATGGGGCTTTTATATCCTCGCCGATAAATATAATTTTTTCATCACTCCGAGCCAAATCAAGCATGGCAGCGTTTAAATTTTCAAGACAGGTAGTATTATTCAACAAATTCCAATTCCTTTCTTGACAAGACTTCGTTTGTTATTGTTTCAATTTCACGTTTAGCAAGATTATCAAGCTCTAAAAATTTGCCGTCTTTTTCATTTTTCAATTTGTTATACCAATAATTTTTATTTATAAACTCCATCTCCTCTTCTTCTCTTGTGTCATCGCCTTTTGAGTGCGAAGCAACTCTTTGAGTTACAAACTCAACAGCTAAAGGAGTTGAATTTTCTTTTGCATTAAGTATCGGCTCTTTAATTTGTTTTCTGATTTCATCAGGATTGGAGGAAGTAATTTTTATATAATCAACATCAAACGCTTTTATTCTGTTTTCAATAGTTCCCGCCATATTCTCAGCTAATTTTGTTGTCATTGCAATTGAATTATTCTCAATGATTAAAATATAAGGCAGTTTATACAAAGAAGCCATATTTAAACTTTCATAAACGCTTCCTCTGCCAAACGTTCCGTCACCGATGAACACAAAGCAGGCATTTTTTGTTTTTTCATGCTTAAATTTAAAAGCATGTCCAAGACCAATTGAAACACCTTCGCCTTGAATACCCGTTGTCATAATGTTTTTATATAAAAGATGTTGACTGCCGCCCATCCCTTTGCATACAGCGCCTTCACGCCCCGTAACTTCACAAAGAAGCCCTTTGATTTCATCTTCAAAAGCAATAAAATGTCCGTGTCCCCTGTGGTTACTTATTATAAAGTCGTTTATTCCAATCAAAGGACGCAAACTCACAGGAATATACTCCTGTCCTAAAGAAGTATGCGTTGTGCCTTTTATTAAGCCTTTTGAAAATAAATCCAATAAAGTAAGTTCAAAATATCTGATTTTTAACATCAATAAAAGGTC